>NZ_JBMHFB010000010.1:0-123631 GCF_049166715.1 Enterococcus infantis
GATGAGATTTCCCATTCTTTTAAAGAAGTAAGATCCCTGAGAGATGATCAGGTAGATAGGTCAGAAGTGGAAGGCCAGTGATGGTTGGAGCGGACTGATACTAATCGATCGAGGACTTAACCAAGAGAAAAGGAAGTAAGGTTTACGGTTTATGATGAGACTTCAAATCCAGTTTTGAGTGGGCAATGATTGAACACTCAGTAAGAATAGTGTGGTGGCGATAGCGGGAAGGATACACCTGTACCCATGTCGAACACAGAAGTTAAGCTTCTTAGCGCCGATTGTAGTGCCGGGTTGCCCGGTGTGAGAGTAGGACGTCGCCACGCTGTTTGTAATTTTCCGGCATAGCTCAGTTGGTAGTAGCGCATGACTGTTAATCATGATGTCGTAGGTTCGAGTCCTACTGCCGGAGTACTTTTAAGACAGTATAGGTACTGTCTTTTTTTTTATCTAAAATACGATTCAAAGGCTCTTTGTCAAATGGTGTTGATAGCTTCAAATCAAACTAGTAAAAAAGCTCAAGCAAGAGAAATTCTGGCTTGAGCTCTTTTTTTGCTCGTGCTTAAATGACAAGTAATAGGACTAGGACACAAGCTGACGAGATACTAGTACCGGTCTGTCCGCAGCAATACATAGATTCTTTCGCCGTTTTCAGGATCATAACGGCCACTGTCTTGAAAACCATGCTGTCGATAAAGAGCTGCGGCATTTGAATTTTCTTCATGGAGGCTGAGAAGAATTTTAGAGACGGGAAATTCAGAAAAGAGAAATGTCGTCAATAATTTTAGAAAGCTACTTCCAAGGCCCTTACCTTGAAAGTGATAATCTAACATAAAACGATCCAGCCAGACACTATGTTCACCGGCATCGTAAGCACCTACCATTGCAAATCCCACCGCAATGTCTCCGTTAAATAATGCCAAAGGACGCCACATCAAAGAATGGTCGTAAGCTGCTTCCAGTAAGGACTGCTGGTTACTCTCAATGAAATGGGATTGCTGAGGGGCAACTGTCAAGGCAGCAACTTCCCGCCAGTTGGTTTGATTAACAGGGTGAATCTTCAATTGGTTCATGGGTGTGACATCTCCTAGCTTAATCCGGGCGTCTCAACGTTTCTAAGAGGCCCAAGTGGCTGTAATCATTGCCGGCCAACCGAGCGACTGGCGCCAGCTTTTCTGTCAAAATATATTCTCGCTTAGCATCAAAGACAGTTTCATCGAAATAGAAATCAGTGACTTCTAAATAAAAGATATCAGTCATAGGCAGGTCACTGCGATCGGTTAGGAGCTGGTGTTGAAATGGGCGGACATTGAACCGAATCTTTGCATTTTCCACTGCCAGTGGAGCATCTTTTTCCTGAAGTAGTTGCAGCTCGTCGGGCAGCAACTCCAGCTCGCTATCTGTAAAAGAGAGGGAAGCCGCGGTTTGATTCATAGCCGACAATAGCTCCGGTGTCACGATGTGGATCACACCGGCTGTAGGCGCTGTTTCGTTTTTCGTTTCTTGAGCAGCTAGGAGATTACGGGCGGTATCTTTTGGTGTACCGTCTGGTCGGCGATTGACAGATAACATGACTAAGGGAATCCGACTACTGAGTATCGTAAAGAAACTAAACGGGGCCAAATTTGTCACACGGGTTTCGAGATTGTGGGTGCTGATCCAGGCAATGGGACGTGGGGCAATCGCTCCGGTGAGAAATTTGTAAGCCTGCTTCTGGCTGAGTTGGTCGGCGGAATAATGGTAATGGGACATAGCGATTCATCCTTTCAAATAGGCAAGACTACCTTTTCTCTATCATACACAAAAACAAGCCCCGCTGCGAAAGTAGGGCTTGTTGGAAGTGAATATTATTGCCGCTTTTGGTTGGCGTCAGAAGTGTCGAACTCGCGGACGTATTCTTCAATCTCTTGCCGCTTAGGTTCTAAGAATGGTGGCAAAGAGAGAATTTCGCCGGCAGTTTCGTAGGTTTCGTCTTGTAAGAAGCCAGGGCCATCCGTAGCTAATTCAAAGAGAACGTTAGGTGCTGCCATGAAATATTCTGATTCGAAGTAGAAGCGTTCCACAAAACCGGAGTTTGGAAATTCTAAATCGTTGATGCGTTTGATCCACCATTCCAGCGCTTCTTTGTCAGCCACTCGCAGTGCCAAGTGATGAACGTTGCCGTAACCTTCACCAGCATCTGGAGACTGGTCGTCGTGGATTACGATGATTGATGCGCCATTGCCGCCTTCACCGATTTCATACAAGGTCATGTCACCGTCTTCAGCTGTCTTTTCAAAGCCTAGTACATTGACCAACACTAAATTCATATGGTCAAAATTGCGGACGCTGACAAAAGCCGGCCCTAAGCCGATGATTGCTTTATCTGCTGGTACATTGCTGTTTTTCCATGGGGTTCCACCAGCAACGCCGATATTTTTTTCATCTGAGATCAATTGATAGCGTTGATTGTCGAAGTCTTCAAATTCCAAATATTTTTTGCCAAAACGTTCTTGAATGTCACCATGTTGAATAGCATGGGTGGTAAAGCGGTCAGCCCACCACGCCAAAGCAGCATCATCGGCCACTCGAAAAGAAGTTCGGGAAATGGTATTGGTGCCTTTTGTACCCTTAGGAACATGAGGGAAGTCAAAGAAAGTCATGTCCGTGCCGGCCGAACCCAAATCATCGGTGAAATACAGATGATACGTTTCGATATCGTCTTGATTGACTGTTTTTTTGATCATCCGTAGTCCTAAGATATCAGTAAAGAAGCGGTAAATCTTTTTCGCACTGGATGTCATTGCAGTAACGTGATGTAATCCTCTAATTTGTGTGTCCATTTTTATTTCCTCCTGAATGACAGTCGCCGCAACAAAATAGCAACGAAAGTTCAAATTTTAAGTGGTCCAACGAGTTAGTTGTTAATCGATACCTTACTAAAAGTAAGTATAAAGGTTTTTGTTTTTCTTAGCAAGAGTTCTGCTTTTAGCGACAAATTCACGTTATAATGGATGTAACTGACGATCGCAACGACGGGATCGATAGGAGGAAATAAGATGAAGTCACTTTTTTTTGATCTGGATGGAACAATCGTAGACTCCTCTGAAGGAATTTTCGCATCTGTCCGCTACGCAATGGCCAAAATGCAGCTGGAGCCTTTGACAGATGAACAGCTACGGAGTTTTATTGGTCCGCCCCTGAGTAAATCATTTGAAAAATTAGGCTTGTCACCAGAAAGCGCGGCTGAAGGAGTCGCTTATTATCGGGAAAATTATCGCGCTGGCGGGATTTTCCAAGCTCAGGTCTACGACGGCATTGCAACCTTATTGGCACAATTGGGTCGTGATCCGGAAATCAGCGTATACCTAGCGACTTCGAAACCGGAAGTATTTGCAAAGCAGATTTTAGAGCATTTTCAATTGGCAGCTCACTTTGACGGGATCTATGGTGCCGATATGGCAGGAGAACGAGTGGTAAAAGAGGCTGTGTTGGCTTATGCCTTAGCAGCTGCTGGTACAAAAGATAAAAAGCAAGCTTGGATGATTGGAGACCGGGAACACGATATGATTGGCGGCGCCTTGAATGGTGTGACACCGGTGGGAGTCTTGTGGGGCTTTGGCGATCAGCAAGAGTTGGCGACAGCCGGGGCAAAATATCTGGTAGAAACCCCTTTGGCGCTGGCAGACTTAATCACTACTGAATTGAACTAGCTTAGCAGAGGTATTAAGTGAAAAAGGGTGAAGAAGTCTGCTATGACGGGCTTTTTCTCCCTGTTAAAAGGGTAGCAAGAATTTTTAGTGATTTTTTACGTTTTCCACTTCAAAAGTGTTGACTTCATTGTCGGGATACCTTATAATTTCATTTGTGCTCGTCATTAGAATAACAAGATAATTGACGTGACTGCTTGTGGTGATGTGTCATTACCTACAAATTTTATTTTTTTAATCTGTTTTTATAACATGCCGCTTTAGCTCAGCTGGTAGAGCACTTCCATGGTAAGGAAGGGGTCAACGGTTCAAGTCCGTTAAGTGGCTTTCAGGTTTTCCAAGCACTCGTTTGGAAAACCTTTTTTTGTGGTGGCATTTTGGAAGTTGTCGCAGGCGTGTTCTTTTGCCAAATGCCATCCTTTGATCTTAAAAAAGGCGAATATCCAGTTAATCAAGTAGAGAATAAAACAGGAAAGATTGTAAAACGTAAAAACTGCAGCTAGCTGTCATTTAGATGATGACGCGCTGCAGCTTTTTTGTCTTAAAAGGCGGCATTCGTTCCTGTGATTCCGTCAAATAAATGAGTGATCAACTGTGTGTAGGGTTCAGGCTGATTGCTGTTGGTTAAAAGAATCACCCCACTTTTGGCATCTGGTGTTAGAAGCACCATAGCTCGTTGGCCTTGCTCACTACCATGGGCACGGATGTGGTCCGGATAAATATAGGAGCCACTGCGATAGGCAGGCTCGTTGTTGGCAGCCCAAAGATTTGCCAGTACCTTTTTGTCTACCACCTGACCTGCAAGTAATTGATGGAAATACCAATAGAGGTCGCGAATGTCCATGGAGACATTGCCGGTTCCCAGTTCATGGGCAAAGCTAGCAGGGGTTTCATTGATTTCTTCGGCATAAGGATCACCCTCGGCTTGCTTATAAGAATGAGTTCGCAGGGGGTCTTTCGGCCAGTTTTCGTAAAAACCGGTAGAGGTTAGACCCAATTGCTGCTGATAAGCTTTTTGAAACAATGTCTGATAATCGGTTTGATAAAGCTGTTCCAAAATTCCTGCCAGTATTATGAAATTCACCGGAGAATAAAAGTAATGTCCTTGATTCTTTAAGGTGGTGTGGGTTTTGACAAAAGCGATCAGGTCACTGTCAGTTGTGACGAAATCAGGTATTGTCGGTAGTCTCAAGCCGGAAGTCATTTCTAAAAGGTTGCGGATGGTAATGGTCTCAGCTGCCGGAAGCTCAGGATAAAAGTCACTGAGGGCCGTGTGAAAAGTCAGTTTGCCGGCTGCAATCGCCTGCATAATCAGGGAACCGGTAAAGCTTTTTTGAATGGAACCAATCTGATAGTGAGACTGGGGTGTATTGGGTTGTTGTGTTTGAGCATCGGCCAGACCGTAGCCTTTATTCAATAGGATCCGACCGTTTTTGATGAGTAAGACACTGCCAATAAAGCCGGTCTCGCTAATCTTTTGGTCCCATTCGTCTGCTCCCTCCGTGACAACCGTTTTTTGCAAAGAGGCGTAATCGTCGGCAGAAGGCGCCTCTATCAACTGTGTTAAAGCAGTCGCCTTGGAAACAGGAAGGACGGTTTCTGACTGAAAGAGGCCTAAAATTTTATCTGTCCAGGAGTTATTGGTTAAAATGATAAGAGCACCTGCCACTAGTAGGCAGCTAAAAAGCAAAACGAGATGGTGTTTTCGTGGTTTTGCGTGGCGCATTGGCATAAGCTCACCTGATTTCTTCGTATTCGGCCGTATTTAGAACAAGACGGAAAAAAACAGTCCTGTGTTCAACTGTTTCTTAGTAGCGAGTACTTTGTCACTGGCTGCTATTATTCTACTCAGTTGGCGCCTTTTTACAAGTGATAGCTGTCTGAGGAAACGAACAGTTTTGCAAGGTCTTGGTAGGGGCAGACGCTTTGCCTTTTCTCTTGAAAAAATGCTTAAAAAAGTATTGTCAAAAGGCGGAGAACTTGATACTATATTTGTAACGGTTGGCTGGCATTTCGTTGGCTAAACCTTATTGTTTAATCTTCCGGCATAGCTCAGTTGGTAGTAGCGCATGACTGTTAATCATGATGTCGTAGGTTCGAGTCCTACTGCCGGAGTCTAAAAAACCTTTCGCATATGCGAAAGGTTTTTTTGCTGTCTTCAGGGGCTGCAGCTGATGGCTATCAAAAAAAGAAAAAAAGCACCACTTTTTGATAGCCAAATTAATAGCTAAAAAGTAGTGCTTTTTATCAGTATAAATAGCGTCAACTGTTGAAATCAGTGACCATGCGTTCAATCTCGGCAAGTAAGTCTGCCAATGCTGGAACATTGGCAGTGGATTTCGAGCTTTTATCACCTTTTTCGATGATGACCGCTTCTGCCAGTCCATCTGCGCGCTTGGGCATCTTCAATGCGGTCAACTCGTCGTAATCTCGAATTTTGTAGCCGCCTTCGCCTTCTTGAACTACGAAAATCTCGCCACCATCAGCTAACCATTCCTTGATTTTATCCATTAGGAAACATCTCTTTTCCAAAAATTTAGCGGATCATCATCCTCTAAAACAAGTCTAGCACCGGCAAGATAAAAAGAAAAATGATAACGCTTATTTTTCAGAGCTGCTTGCAGGAAGTTCCTTCAATTTGGTTTGAAGGGTAGTAAAAAGGGCCTTTGTCTGTGCAGGTTCTTTGAAGGTGAAGTAATAGTCTTTTTCCCTAGTGACCAGATGGAGTAACGGTTGAGAACGATTGTCGAGATAAAAGACGGCCTGTTTTCCATCGACTGTGAAACGGCCGATTTGATAATAAGCACCACCATAGCCATTGGTACGGTGGATACTGGCGACTCTATCCGAAATTTTATCGATGAGCTCTGCTTTTTGGATTGCTTCAATGGGAATCTGTGAACTGCCGGAAAGTGGTGCTGACAGATACACGTCACCATTATTTATTTCCCCTGTAAAGGGTTCATGACTAAAGTCCAATAGATAAGTGGGAAGCAAGGTCATGACCATCGCTCCGAGGACCAAAAGACCAATGAGCCCCACGAGGACTTTGCCAATTGGCCGACCCAGATTCATAGAGATGTTCAAACCGATGCGATCAGCTACCATCAAGCGGTGATCAGCCGGGTTGATATAAACTCCAAAACGCCAGTAGCGATCTTCACCAGCATAGCGGAAGTCTTCTGTCTGGGCTAATAGTGCGTCTTGCTTTTTTCGCAGTCCCAACAAGTGAGCGATACACAAGAAGATACTGCCAAAAATGGTTAAGAAGGAGACAATCGCTAAAAGAATGGCTCCTAGTCCGGATAGCTGTGGGCCGATAATCGACAAAAGAAAGATGGCCACAAATCCATAGGAAATTCCAACAGCCACTTGAGACCAACTACGTTTTGTCAGGTCATTGTAGCGACGGTTCAAGTCAGAATCATCTGTGGGTGCCATTACCGGTAGCCGCTTGACAGAGTACCAGCAACCAACTGCGAGCAGCCAACTAAAGATAGCAACGAGATTCATCATTAAATTGACGTCAAAATCAGTGCTGAATTGCCAAATTGTAAATCCCAACGTTACTATTAGTGGCGGAATCAACCAGGCAAAACCCACCATTTGTTTGTTTTTGGCTACGGTTAGGCGGGTATCCACCATGATTGGTTCTACTGGAATCCGCCAGCCAAGTTGTGCTTTGAGCAGCGCCATTTTACGAATATACCGGATCTCAATTCCATAAAAAACCGTCAAAGGCACCAGCATCAGCAGCCAAAAGAAGGTCATTATCAAGGAATCGTAGGTGAAAATGAGTATCGTCAGTGACAACAGCGAACTCACGGCGGCGGTTTTCCATAAGGCGCGCTTGTAGCTATTGATTATTGCCAGGGTTTCCGGCGCAGTTAATTTGTCGGTGGGCAGTGTATTTTCCAGGATTACATTTTTATGAGGCTTGCCGGCAATCCCGAGACTGAAGGCCATAATGACATACAGAAAAATTAAGACACCCACCAGAATGAAGTTGACAAAAGCCATAATTATACCTACTTTCTCAAGGGGTTAAAAAGAGCGTTTCAGAGCTGTCGACGACTAAAGACTCGGTTAGCTGATCCGATAGCGACTAGTATTAACAACAGTGCCAGCAAGATTGCCGGCCAACTGTGAATGATTTTGGCACTTCCTGTCAGCCATTCCAAGTTGCGGCTACCCAGTGTGAAGGGATCGTAGTCTTTAATCTTTTGAAAAATCCCCAGCAACATGGAGCTGCCTAAAACCAATGCCATCAACAGTAAGCTTTGCATACTGCTGGCGGCAATGGCGGAGGCTGTTATCATTAAGCTGAGGAAAAGAACGCCGTAAAGCCATAGCAATAGACAACTGGTCAAGATATGAAGCTGGCCACTGTCAGGAAAGAAGTAGCCAGTGTAGCCCCAACTGACCAAAAATGAGCCCCAAAAGCCCGATGTCCAAATGCTCAAAAGATACATGGTCTTCCCTAAGACGACAGCGGTCCGATTCATTCCTTTGGTCAATAAATTTACTAATGTGCCTCGTTCAACTTCCCCACACAATGTATCCGCGTGAAACAAAACCATTGCTAGAAGTCCGAATTGCAGACTGTTTTTGAAAAACTGTGTCCAGGCGTCAGCAGCGCTGGGAGCCGGCAACTGTAAAGCCATTCCTGCCGGCAGTGCGGCCCTCATGATTTCCGGCGTTAGTTTGGCCAAGGTGGGAGACATCAGTCCGGTAGCGACAAAGACAATCAACAATACCAAAATGCGTTTGCGACGCCATGCTTCAAAAAATTCTTTCTTCAGTTGAATGCCGGTTTGTCTGATCATGAGTTAGCCACCACCTTTAAGAAAATCTGTTCCAAGTCTGGCTCAACCAGACGAAAACTACGAGGCAAAAGGGCCAGTTGCTCGATGAGATTCAATAGCTTACGACCCTCTGTCTCCGGCTGAGAAACACTAATTGTCAGACTTTCACCAGAGGTTTTAACGCTGCCGGGAAGGTCTGTTTGTACTTGTAAAGCAACCGCCAATTTTTCGCAAGCGCTGACTTCAGTAAAAATCACTTCATATTGAAAGGCACCATAAGATTGCTTTATCTCATCTAATGGACCAGCCAATTGAATCTGACCCTTATGAAGTAGGGCCACATGATCGCAGATCGCTTCCACGTCATTTAGGATGTGGGTAGAAAAGAGGACAGTGGTTTTTTGTCTCAGTCCGGCAAAGATATCCAAAAAAGCACGACGGCCAATGGGATCTAGAGCAGAAGTGGGTTCGTCGCAGATCAAGATGGCTGGTTCATTTAATAAGGCTTGGGCCAATCCCAGCCGCTGCTTCATTCCCCGAGAATAGCCGCCAATCTTCTTGTTGACATTGCTGAGACCCACCAACTGTAGAAGCTCTTTGGTGCGCTTTGAAATTTGCTGAGGATCCATGCCGGTAATTTCACCGCAAAGCCGCAAGTATTCGGTGGCTCGCATATAAGAATAAAAGCTGGGAACATCCGGCAGATAACCGATGTTTCGATTGGTACTAGAACCACCCATTCGGACGGGTTCTCCCAATATCGTGATCTTGCCGCTGTCAGGAGGCAACAGTCCTAAAAGCAGTTTCATGGTGGTAGTTTTGCCGGCGCCGTTTTCGCCAACGAAACCAAATATGCTACCTTGAGGAACGGTAAGATTCAACCCTTCCAAGATTGTTTTTTGACCAAAGCTTTTGGTGACGTCCCTCAATGTGATGGCGTTCATTCCTCTACCCCTTTTCCGAACGCGAAGTAGCAGATTGGGCCGATAAACGAGATTAGGCCACAGACCAGCACCCACAACAGCTTGTTGCCGAAACGATAGTGGGGGTGCCGCAAAACATCAACAATGGCAAAGATAGCCAGGCCCACCTGCAGGATAATCAGTGGAATCAGCACTGGTAAATATTGATTCAGATCAATCGTCATGATTTTTTTCTCCTTTAGTAACGCAAAACGTGTCGTGTTTGGTTGATAAAACTAATCGGTTTGCTGTTCATTTGTCTTTTCAAAAGTCTGCCAGATATCAGCAATAGCGGCTTCTGCTTGCTCTTTTGGCAGCTGATGGACGTGAGCTTCTGCTAAAAGCAGTGCCAGTCGTTTTTGCCAATCCAAAAGAGCGACTTCAGGAAAAGGATCCGGCCGGGTGACAATCGAACCTTTTCGGCGGTCAGTTACCAGGTAGCCAGCCTCTTTCAATAAGTTGTAAGCTTTGGAAATCGTCATGGTGTTGACGCCCAACTCGTCTGCCAACTGCCGAACTGTGGGAAGCGTCTCACCAACGGCTAATTCCTGCCGCGCAATTCCCACAATAATTTGGTCACATAATTGCTGATAAATGGGGGTCTCGGAGCGGGTATCAATTTCAAGCAGCATAAGATCACCTCTTTGTATTATAAATATTAATACAAACAATACAAAAAGGCAAACACCAAAGCTGATTAGCCGACGTTGTTCAAATAAAAAAACAAAGACAGCTAGCGAAAGTTTTATGGTTCTCTTGGCGTAGTGATTCTTTTTATCTGAATAGAAAACAAGGATTCCGTTAGAGTCATGATGGTTTTTACAGAATTTTTGCACATTATTTGTTTTCAGAAAATCAAAGGAGTACAATGGTTTTCGTAAGTGTCTAAGCGTCGCTGGGAAGCGACACTTAGACCCAAGTAAAGAACGGCTGTCCCTGTCGTTAAGTCGACTGGCAGTCGTGTCTGATGAATGAAAGGATGAATCACATGTCAGAAATCACCAAAGAAATGACAACCAAATTCGCGGCGGATTTCAATGCCAACAACAAACACAACGCCTTGGCTCGCGGGGTCATCAAAAACGGCATCACCGCTTCCGCAGAAAACTTCGAGACACAAGTCAACAATGTTCCAGTTTTCTCCCTGGATCTTGCTACTGGTAAAGTTGCCAATCAAAAGCAATCCGGCCGTTGCTGGATGTTTGCGGCATTGAACACTTTCCGCCACAAAATGCTCAACAGTTTCAAACTGAAGGATTTTGAATTGTCTCAAAACTATACATTCTTCTGGGACAAGTATGAAAAAGCCAACTACTTCTATGAAAATATCTTAGCAACGGCAGATCAAGAGATGACAAGCCGTAAAGTGGCGTTTTTGTTGCAAACACCGCAACAAGATGGCGGCCAATGGGATATGATTGTTTCCATCTTCCAAAAATACGGTGTGGTTCCGAAAACGGTTATGCCAGAAAGCAGCAACTCGTCTAATTCTCGCGATTTGAACAACTATTTGAACAAATTGTTACGCAAAGATGCCGTTACTTTGCGAACAATGGTTGCTGAAGGCCAGGCAGCTGATGCCATTCAGGCAGCTAAAGGGGATATGTTGCAAAACGTCTACAACTTCTTGGCTATGTCTTTGGGAACTCCGCCGACTGAATTCGACTTTGAATACCGGGACGAAGACAAAAACTACCATATCGACCAAAACCTGACACCACAAAGCTTCTATGAAAAATACGTCGGTGTTGATCTGAATGACTACGTGTCAATCATCAATGCGCCAACCGCTGACAAGCCATACGACAAATCCTACACAGTAGAAATGTTGGGCAATGTCGTTGGGGGCAAAGATGTTAAATATCTGAATGTGGATATGTCAACCTTTAAAAAATTGGCTATTGCACAATTGGAAGCTGGCGAGTCTGTCTGGTTTGGTTGTGATGTGGGTCAATCTTCCACACGGGAATCAGGGATCATGGCTTTAGATGCCTATGATGTGAATGACTTGTTTGACATTGACTTTACGATGACTAAAGCACAACGTCTGGATTTTGGCGAAAGCTTGATGACTCACGCAATGGTCTTAACTGGTGTAGACATTGTGGATGGCAAATCCACAAAATGGAAAGTTGAAAACAGTTGGGGTGAAAAAGTCGGCGATAACGGCTTCTTCGTCGCGTCAGACGACTGGATGGATCAATACACCTATCAAATCGTCGTTCGCAAAGAGTTCCTGACTGCTGATCAATTGGCAGCTTTTGAAGCTGAACCAACTGTTTTGGCTCCATGGGACCCAATGGGAGCATTGGCATAAGCTTGTTCGTTGCCATTACTTGAAAAATATCGTAAATAAAAAAACAGAGAGGCAGGCCAAAAGCTGGCAGCTTCTCTGTTTTTTTTGCAGAATTGGCCGATGACTCTCAAGATAACCACCAGGATTAGCGATTCAAATCTTACTGATTTTTAGCAGCGGCTTTGGCTGAGATTGGTTAGCTATTCATTAGGGCTACTATTGAAAATGAGTGTAGGAAAATAGCGAGCTGTGGCTGTGTAAGGGGAAAATCAGATTTTGACAAAAAAGGAAAATCAGATAGTTCTCCTTTTTCATAAAAATTTCCGAGTTTCTTGAAAAGACATTTCTTAACTCTTTCGCTATAATAAGGTCGTCACTGATAATAAGTAAGTTATCAGAGTGAACTGTTGAAGAATGGTCACTGGGAACCTTTACTTCCTTTGACGGACTTGTCATTTAACAAATCCGGCTAGCGCCAGTTCTCTAAAAGCCTGTTCGTGGTCCTCCGCCCCGAGAGCAAGACGCGCTTTTTGTGTGGGCAAAATGCTGGAAAAAGAAAGGTTGATTCTATGACAACTCTGCTCATTGTACTTATTCTAGCCGTCTTTGTGGCGGCGCTGTATGGCTTTTATCGTATGCAGCAAAAACATTTGAAATTCTCCACTCGAGTATTTACGGCGCTTTTTGCCGGGATTATCTTCGGGGGGGCACTGCAGCTGATCTTCGGGACGGAAGACAAAGTTGTGACCGGTTCTTTGGAATGGATGAAGATTGTCGGCAACGGCTATGTTGCCTTTTTACAAATGCTGGTGATGCCGTTAGTCTTTGTTTCCATCGTTTGTGCCTTCACTCGGATGAAAGAAAGCAATCAGCTGGGCAAGATCAGTTTCACGGTTTTGGCTGTCTTGCTTAGTACTACAGCCATTGCCGCATTGATTGGGATTGGTTCGACGATGCTTTTTGGTTTGGACGGTGCTTCTTTCACTCAGGGATCAGCGGAAACCGCCCGCATCGCAGAATTGGCAGAACGCCAGACGGAAGTCGCTTCTCTGTCGATTCCAGAACAGATTTTGTCTTTCATTCCTAAAAATGTCTTCGCTGACTTGGCTGGGACACGACCGACTAGTACGATTGGTGTCGTGATTTTTGCAGCCTTTGTTGGGGTCGCCTATCTGGGGGTAAAACGAAAAGCACCAAAAGAAGCCCAAACATTTTCTGATTTGATGGATAGCCTCTACAAAATTGTGATGCGCATTGTGACTTTGGTGTTGCGTCTGACGCCTTATGGGGTGTTTGCTTTAATGACCAACGTCTTGGCATCTAGCAATTTCAAGGCAATTGTCAATTTGGGGAAATTTATTCTGGCTTCTTATTCAGCATTGATTGTAGTACTGCTAGTCCATCTGTTACTGTTGGCTTTTGTTAAAGTTAGCCCGATTACTTACTTGAAAAAAGCGCTGCCGGTACTGAGTTTTGCTTTTACCTCCCGTTCATCAGCCGGTGCGATGCCGTTGAACATCGAAACCCAGACGAAAGCATTTGGCGTGGATGATGCCACGGCCAATTTTTCTGCTAGTTTTGGGATTTCCATTGGTCAAAATGGTTGTGCCGGGGTTTACCCAGCTATGCTGGCGACTATCGTAGCACCAACTGCCGGAGTCAATGTCTTTAGTCTGGAATTCATCTTGATGTTGATCGCCATCGTCACCATCAGTTCCTTCGGGGTGGCCGGTGTAGGGGGCGGCGCGACTTTTGCCTCTCTGATTGTTTTAGGTGCCATGAACTTGCCAATTGCAATCGTTGGGTTGGTGATTTCCGTTGAACCATTGATCGACATGGCCCGCACAGCAATCAATGTTTCTGATAGCATGGTAGCAGGAATTGTGACCAGCGCGCGTATCAAAGGGCTGGATCGCAACGTGTTGGAAGATCCAAATGCAGTAATTGACGCACAATAAGCTATTAAAAAAAACAGCTGAAAAGCAATGGTCGTAAATCAGAATTCATTCTGATTTCTGGACCACAGCTTTTCGGCTGTTTTTTTAGGCAGAAGATTGACTGAAACTCGGAGCATCACTAAAAAAGCAGTTGCTGGCAAGTTTCAACTATTCTTTTCATGGAATGTCGGATCCGCTTCGTCGAGGATCTGAAACGTCAAATCGATTAAGTACAACAGGCAGCAGGTTAAAAGCCCGATTAACAGATAAAACATCATCATCATCTCCAAGTCGTTTGTTATAGCCGACAGCTGAAACAAAAACGGACTGACCATTTTATGATTATATTATACCTTGTTTTTTTTATTTGTGAACGGCATTCCTTCACTTTCGTAAGCTTCAAAGAAAAAAGCGTAAATAATAAGAATGTTTCGTCGTTTTCAGATAAAAAGGTTACAATCCTAAGACGGTTTTACGAGTTTCTGCTATACTCAGTAGTAACGAGGGCTTGTATCTTGGAAAAAAGTCGTTTACAAAAAGTAGATAATTACAAGGTTTGCTGGTTACGGTCTTTGTACCAACGGCCCCAAAGCACAGAACGAATAGAAGGTGGAGGTCGTAACATGGTAGAACGATTGATTCGGCTGCAAGGTGCAGCAAATGTCCGGGATCTAGGAGGCTATCGCAATCGAGAAGGAGTAGCCGTGCGCTATAAAAAAGCAATCCGCTCGGCAGCAATTTCTGATTTAACTGCGGCAGATGCTGAGCAACTAGCGGCTTATGGCATTGTAAAAGTGGTTGATTTCCGTTCCATTGCTGAACAATCCAGGGAACCAGATGTCAAAATTCCTCATACCGAAAACATCTTTTTACCGATCTTTAAAGAAGATGAAACCAAGGTGTCGGCAGCTCCCCGTACATTGATGGAACAGATTCAAGCAGGGCAGGATGCTGCACAGCAGATGCAAAAAGTATATCGACATTTTATTGAAGAAGATTATTCACGGGCTTCTTATCACCGTTTTATCGAAATTCTGCTGGAAAATGACGCTCCCGAGGCGGGCGTTTTGTTTCACTGCACTGCTGGAAAAGATCGTACTGGTTTTGGCGCGGCGCTGATTCTCGCTATCTTAGAGGTTGATCAAGACAGCATCATGGAAAACTACCTGGAAACCAACAGCAACATGGTGCAAAAAACCAGCGATATGCTGAAACAAGCCCAAGCAGCGGGAGCGCCAGAAGCAATGCTTGCTGGCATCAAAGAGTTGATGCGAGCCGATCAAAGCTATCTGGCAGAAAGCTTCAAAGCAATTACTAAAAATTATGGCGACATGTCCGGCTTTTTGAAAAATGGGTTGCAGTTGTCCGCAAGTGATTTGTCAGACTTTCGCAAACTCTACACAGATTTTGCGTGAAGCTCGTGTTTGTTGAAAGCCGTGGTTTTTTGAGGCAATTGTGTCGCAAACAAGCAGCTAAAGGGGGTAGATGACCGATGGGAACAACAGAAGTTATGACAAAGCTCGGATTGAAGGGTCAAGTTCTGCCTATCAGCGGTGGAGATGTCAATCAGAGTTTTCGAATCAATACCGAAGAGGGCAGTTTTTTCCTGAAATACCACCCAAATGTCAATGCAGAGTTCTTTCAGGCAGAGGTTCATGGGCTCAAAGAGATTTTTGATTTCGTGCGGGTACCTAAAATCTATGACTTTGGTGAAGTTCCTTCTGGCGCCTACTTGTTAATGGAGTGGATTGAGCCTGGGGAAGGGGATCATCGGGAGTTGGCGGCTTCGTTGGCAGACTTACACAAACAGAGTGCCCAGCAGTTTGGATTTTACGAGGATAATTTCATCGGGATCTTACCGCAAGTCAATGCCAAGACGGGGAGTTGGGTGGATTTCTTTTTGACCTGTCGCTTGGATGTCCAAGTAGAATTAGCCAAATTGCACAATGTTTGGAATGTAGAGCGGGAAGCTGGCTACTTGAAGCTTAAAGAATACATTTGGAATCATTGGCGAGATCACGATTTTATGCCGAGCCTGCTTCACGGTGACTGTTGGAGCGGCAATGTCTTTTTTGCGGCAAACGGCCAGCCAATTTTTATAGATCCAGCAGTTTCTTACGGGGATCGGGAGATGGATATTGCCATGAGTCAGCTCTTCGGTGGATTTAAGGCGGAGTTTCTGGAAACCTATCAAGACCTGTTTCCACTACCTTCAGGCTGGCAAGAACGCCAACCAATCTACCAGTTGTATTATCTACTGGCGCATTTAAACCAGTTTGGCGAAAGCTACGGTGCCCAAGTGGATCAGATTCTAGCAGCATTTTAATAAAATCACAGCGGGCAGCGGTTAGGCAGCAAGCCACCGCCTGCCTGTTTTTTGGGGGAATTATTTTGGCAGTCAAATATGCAACAACACATGAAGTCGCCTACTACGAGTGCGATGTCAACGGGACGATGACTTTTCCGGCCATGATCTCTGCATCCATCAAAGTCTCTGAAGAGCAAAGCGATAGTCTTAATCGTGGAACAAAATTTGTCCACAGTTTCGGATTGACTTGGATCTTGACCAACTATCAGCTGGAAATTACTCGCCTGCCACGAGTGGGTGAAGTGTTGACGATTGCTACGATGGCGATGGAGTACAACAAGTATTTCTGTTATCGTCATTTTTGGATTGAGGATGCTTTTGGCAACGAATTGGTGAAAATCGAAGCGGTCTTTGCATTGATGGATATCAAAAATCGAAAAATGGCCAGTGTGCCGGAAGAAATTATTGCGCCCTATGAAAGTGAAAAAGTGAAACGCATCCGCCGTTACCCGAAAATTGAAAAGATCCAAACGGGGACCTATCTGCCTTACCGGGTGCGTTTTTACGATATCGATAGCAACCATCACGTCAACAATGCTGTTTATTTCAACTGGATGATTGATGTGTTGGGGAGGGACTTTTTGACTACGCATGTTCCAGTGTACGTAATCGTCCGCTATGATAAAGAAGTAGAATATGGCAATGAGATTACCAGTCATTTCGAAATTCTGCCGCCAACAAAGGACAGTGATGGCTTGATTGTGACGCGCCACGAAATCCGTTTGGGAGAGGACCTTTGTTGTGAAGCCAACATCAAATGGCAGAAAAAAATGTCGTAAAAGTGCGGGAATCTGACAAGCTTTCTGTCAACCTCTTCTAAAGCGGACACTACCAAATATGAGCCGCAAGCCAAAAGAGACACGTAGCTTCCACTGTTTATTAATGGAAGTTGCGTGTCTCTTGTTTGTTGAATATGTCATGCGTTTTTTGCAGGTACGGTCACGTTTTTTTACGGAGAAAGCCCCAAGGAGTGCATCCAATATACTTTGTTTAAGCTTTGAAATAGTTGGCATTGCTCGGTGTTACAGCCTTGCTTTTTGTAAAATTGCAGCTTAGTTTTCCATGAAAGTCATCAATTCTTCACGGCTCAAGTGGCGGTTATGGGCAATCAGCAATTTAATACGAGCTTTTTGAGAGTTGAGGCTGTTGGAGAAGATGATGCCCATTTCCTGTAGTTGGCGTCCGCCGCCGGTATAGCTATAGACGGGTTCGGCCACCCCGTTGAAGCAGCGGGACACTAAAACTATCGGCAGCCCACGATCTAACATCTGTTGTAGAGGTGGGAGCGTATCCGGAGGCAGATTGCCAGCTCCCAGGGCTTCAATCACCAAGCCGTCGATACTGCTTTGAGCTAAAGCCGTAAACAGTTCCCCATGCATCCCAGCATAAGCTTTGATGATAGGAATCAAGCCGTCTACGCGATCCACATCCCAATGAGGTGCGGGTAGTAGTTCTTGCATGAAGAGAATGCGACTTTTAGTCACCAGACCAATAGGCCCCAAAGTTGGTGTGCGGAAAGTCGCAACATTGGTAGTGTGAGTCTTCGTCACGTAACGAGCAGAGTGAATTTCGTCATTCATCACCACCATGACACCTTTATCCACTGCTTTATCGCAGGCAGCGACCCGAATGGCACTTTCAAAATTGTAAAGACCATCACTGCCTAGTTCGTTGGAAGAGCGCATGGCTCCGGTGACTACGATAGGAAGCAGATTACCAATAGTGGTATCCAAAAAGAAGGCTGTCTCTTCCAGCGTATCGGTTCCGTGGGTGATGACTATACTGTCAAAACCAGCAATTTTGGCAATCTGGATTCGTTCTTTGAGTTGAAGCATGTGTTCCGGCGTGATCTGAGGGCTGGGGAGATTAAAGATATCTTCCACTACCAACTCGACATCTAGAGGAAGTGCCACCGACGCATCCATTAGCGGATTTGCTACATCTGGTGTGACCCCGCCAGTCAAGGCATCTTCTTTCATGGCAATGGTGCCGCCGGTATGAAGAACCAGTATTTTTTTCATTGAGCCACCTACTTTGAAAATAATTTTAGTAAAACCAGCGGATTTTCGACCCGTTGTTTATTTCGAAGCCATTGTATCATGATACCTGAAATCCCCCAAGCAACAAAAAACGCCGACGCATCACTTACCATTTTCCCGTGGTTTTGATATGATAAAGTCATTGAAGTCATAAGAAAGGGAGGAAGACGCATGATTAAAGCAATCTTTTTTGATATCGATGGGACACTGCTTTCAGCTGGCGGTCATGTGCTTCCTAGCACCAAAAAAGCAATCCGTGCAGCGCAAGAACGGGGAATATTGGTGGGAGTTGCCACCGGTCGTGACCCTGCTAAAGTGGGGCGTTTATTAAAATGCCTGCCATTGGATATGTATGTTACCTATAACGGCCAGTTAGTTTATACCAACGAAGACCTTGTTTACTCGCGAACTTTTGAGCGAGAAGCTTTGGAGCAAATCGTCAGCTACGCCGATCAAAACAGTCGGTCCGTGAATTTTGGCTTGAGAGAACAAGTCATCGGCAGTCGCTTGATGAAATTGGGCCAGTCGGTAATCGGCCAGCGCTTGATCCGCTTTTTGCCCCGCAGTTTGCCCGTCGGATTCATGAAAGGGGCGCTGCAAAAAATTCATTTTTTGCGTTCGGACTTGCATTATCGGCGGATGGGAATTTTGGATCAACCGGTGTACCAATGCATGATGTTCAGCCCTGTTGCTGGAGATCGGCGCTTGGCGGCGGCATTGCCAGGCTGTGATTTATTGCGTTCCAATACTTTTTCAGTGGATATCGTGCCAAAGGGAGGTTCCAAATTAGCGGGAATCCAGCATGTGTTGACAGAAAAAGGCATCGATACCAAAGAGGTGATGGCTTTTGGCGATCACCTCAATGACATTGACATGCTAAAGGGTGTAGGAATTGGGGTAGCAATGGGAAACGGCCAGCAACAAGCCAAAGCTGCGGCAGATTACGTCACTGGCTCCAATAATTCCGATGGGATTGCCCAAGCTCTTAGACACTATCGAATCATATGATTGCTTGCTAAAGGAGAAATAACTAATGACTGAGACAAAAAATAAGACACCTTATGAAATGGTGGCGGCTTTTCATGATATTTTTGATCCTAGAAAGTCCCCACAACCCACGGCTTTTGATTTTCAAGAAGCTCTTTTTCGCGCGGATTTCAAAGTCGAAGAACTGGTCGAATTCTTATATGCCGCAGCCGCTGGCGATCACCGGCGCTTTGACCAACAAGTGGAGGCACTCCATGAGGCAATTGATCGCGCACAGGCGAAGGTTTTACAAAAAAATGAGCCAGTGACCGATGCCTTGGTGGCTCAAACGGATGCATTGACGGATTTGTTATACCTGACTTATGGGAGCTTTGCTTTGATGGGGGTCGATCCCCAGCCGATTATGGCCATCGTGCATGAGGCAAATATGGGCAAGCTGTTTCCTGACGGCAAGCCTCATTATGATCCTGTCACGAACAAAGTAATGAAACCGGCAAACTGGGCTGAAGAATTCGCGCCGGAAGCCAAAATCAAAGAAGAATTGCAGCGCCAACTTCGACAAGGACAAGAAAATTGATCAAAGGTACGGCTAAATTCAAGTCTGACCTGCTAAACTTCTTTTAAACTGTTAAACAAAGTCGAAAAAACCGTGCTGTCTGAAGTCCCGCCAACTGCCATATTTTGGCAACTGGCTATGTCTTAGACAGCACGGTTTTTGTTTAGTCAAAAAAGGTGTAATACAAGGTGCGGATAGCCAATTTCTCTTGGTCTTTATGGATGCCGAACATGATGCTGACTTCAGAAGAGCCTTGATTAATCATTTCCAAGTTGATTCGTTTGCGAGCCAGTGCGGCAGTACTTTCTGATGTGACCCCGACTCGTTGACGCATTCCTTCACCCACCACCATGATCATGGAAAGATCATGGGTGATGCGCAGTTCATCTGGATCAATTTCATAAGCAATCTTACGCATCAGCTGTTCTTGCAGCTCATTGTCTAACTGATTGCTGCGAATGACAATTGAGATGTCATCAATTCCAGAAGGCATGTGTTCATAGCCGATACCAAACTCTTCTAAAATTGTCAGTACACGGCGGGTAAAGCCAATTTCTCGGTTCATCAGGTATTTGCTGATGTAAATCATGCTGAAACCTTCATCACTGGCAATCCCGATGACTGGCTTTTCATGCTGATCGCGCTTGGGAATAATCTTGGTTCCCTTACAGTTGGGATTGTTGGTATTTTTGATAACCACTGGAATCTTCGCACGATAAGAAGGCATTAGCGCCTCATCATGGAAGACCGTAAAGCCGGCATAAGCCAGTTCTCGCATTTCCCGATAGGTCAGTTCTTTGATGATTTCAGGATGATGAACATAGCCGGGATGGGCGGAGTAGATTCCGTCAACATCCGTGAAGTTTTCATAGAGATCCGCCTTCACACCGGCGGCGACAATCGAGCCACTGATATCTGACCCCCCGCGAGAGAAGGTACAAATATTGCCTTCTTCGGTGTAGCCGAAAAAGCCGGGAATCACCAGGACAGCTTCTGAGTCGGCCCATTTATAGATTTTTTTGTATGCCTTGTAGAGGACCCGGGCGTTGCCGGGTTCGTCAGAAACTAAAATTCCCAGCTCTTTAGGATTGATATAGCGAGCATTGACGCCTTCTGCCTGCAAGATTCCGGCAATCAGCTTGGCATTGTTGTCCTCTCCTCGGCTTAAAATATGATCGTAAAGATGAGGATTATTTTCAATAGGCAGCTGATTCACTGCCTCCAGATCAAGCCGAATCGCAGCCAGGTGTTCTTCATCGACTTCAAAGGCCTCACCAATCTCCAGATAGCGGGAGAAGATCTCCTCAATAACTGGTGAGAGACTTTTATGGGCCAATTTTCTTTCATATAATTGAATCAACAGATCAGTCACTTTAGTGTCAGAACTGTTCCGCTTCCCCGGTGCGGAAACCACAACAAAACGCCGGGTTGGATCATCTTTGACGATAGCCACAACTTTGCGAACCTGTGCACTGGAAGCAAGCGAACTGCCTCCGAATTTGATAACCTTCATGTTGACCTACCCCTTTTGTGTAAAGTGAGGCATCCACCCTCCGATGCCTTCATGACAGAAACCTAAGTATTGTTTTTAGAGTACAAAAATCTGCCACAAATTGCAAGGTGTTTCCAATTGAATTGTCAGAAAAATGGAAAATTTACTGAAAGACTTTATAAAAACTGCTGTAAATCTTTTAAAAGTTTCTAGCGCAAAGGAAAATTTCCATAGCGTTTATGAAAATTAAGCGTTGCAAAAAAATGTAAAGTTTTTTATGATAGCTAGTGCTAGTGTTGGGGCTTTGTGCTATAATCTAGCGTAGATGCCTTTTAGGGTATTTTCCATATATACAGTGTTTTTCACTACTTTTTTCATATAAAATAAGCCTGCTTAAAGGCATAATACCAGATATTTTGAATGCGGAGGAGACCAGCAATGTCTACACAAGTTATCATCGGGATCATCATCGCCATCGTCGTCGTGGCAGCCATCTTATATGGTGTCGGTTTTGTGATGAGGAAAAAGAATCAGGATAAGCTTCATGAGTTGGAAAAACGGCGGGAAGCACTCTTCGATCTGCCGGTCCTGGAAGAAGTCGACGATGTGAAAAAGATGCATCTGGTAGGACAAAGCCAAAACACCTTCCGCGAATGGAATCAAAAATGGACGGATATCTCCACTTCTTCTTTTGCGGAATTGGAAAGCCGCATTTTCGAGGTAGAGAGCCTAAATGAAACTTTCCGTTTTATGAAAGCCAAAGCGGCTATTGTGGATGCCGAAGAAACTATGAACGAAATGGAAACCGAAGTCGAGCAAGTCAGAAACGGCTTGAAAGAATTGCGGGAATCAGAGGAACGCAATTCATTGGAAGTCCAAAAAGCGCTGGATGTCTACGAAGAGTTGAAAAAGACATTGCGGGAAAACGGAGAGGAATATGGTCCAGCCTATTCCGAACTGCAAAAACAACTGAAAAATATCGAGATCGAATTTACCCAATTCGTAACACTGAATACTTCCGGCGATCCGGTTGAAGCTCGGGAAGTACTGGAACAAGCCGAACAGCACACCTATGAGTTGGAAGATACGATGAAGCGTATCCCGGCAGCCTATGAAGAATTGAACAAAACTTTCCCGGATCAGCTCAAAGAAATCCAAGAAGGTTACAAAAAACTGTTGTCAGACAACTACGTCTTTCCAGAAGAGAACTTCCAAACTGAAATTGACCGCGTGAAAAAGCGCGTTGAAAAATCAATGGGAGATCTGGAAAAAACCGAAGTTCAAACGGTGGAAGTTGCCAATCGCGACACGGCCAGTGCGATTGATTCACTGTACACAGTCATGGAACGAGAAATGGATGCCCGCAAATACGTGCACAAAAATCGTCCTGTTGTAGAAGAATACATTCAACATGCCAATAAGAACAATCATCAGCTGATGATTGAGATTGACCATACCTCTCAAAGTTATACGTTGAATCACAACGAATTGGGCAAGGTTCGTGGTTTCCAACAAGAAATCGACGAGCTAAACCGTCAGAAAAATGTAATCCATCCAAAACTGGATAACCACGAATTGCCATTTTCTGATGCGCAAACTTTCTATAAAGATGCCTACAAGATATTAGATGATGTGGAAGGCCAACAAGTAGAGATTGACAATGGCTTGCGAGAACTGCGACAAGGGGAACAAGCTGCTCAGAAAAAAATCGAGCAGTATGAATTCCGCTTACGCAACTTAAAACGCTATGTGGAAAAACAACGCTTGCCAGGCTTGCCAGGAGATTATCTAGAAGGGTTCTTCATGGCCACCGACCGCGTGGAAGACTTAAGCAAAGCCTTGAATAAGATTCGGGTCAACATGGTAGAGGTCAACAAATTGGTGGCTGATTGCGAAAGCGACATCAAGGCACTAGAAACCAAAACCAACGATTTGGTGGATGCAGCAGCATTGACTGAACAAATGATGCAATACGCGAATCGTTACCGTCATTCTCATCCTGAGATCAAAGCGGCCATCGATCGTAGCCTGAGCTTATTTAGTAAAGAATACAAGTACCAAGCTGCTTTGGATGAAATTGGTCAAGCCTTGGAACGAGTAGAACCGGGTGCCTTCAAACGTATCGAAAGCTTCTACTTCAATAACCGCGACTTGGTTTAAGTCACAACCTCTCAATAACCAAAGACCTTCCGAACTTTCACGGAAGGTCTTTTTCTATCGAAAGCTTTTAAAACTACGGATAGGACGGTTAAAAGTTTTTACAGAGGGGCTGTTCTATTCTGCCGACAGAACGATCACAAAATGCACATTGACGCGTTGTTAAAGTTTTAAGACCGAGTAAGGTCCCTTGAAAGGCAGGATAACAACGTATATAATGAGAAAGAATTTTTGCCTGCCGCTGCTCAGTACTTTTAGTTGAGCCCAGGGTAGGAACAGAGAGGACCGTAATTATGATATATTTTGACAACAGTGCCACTACCGCTATTCATCCATTGGCACTGGATGCTTACGTAAAAACCAGCCAGAAAATTATGGGTAATCCTTCCAGTCTGCATGATCTGGGGACACAGGCGAATCGTTTGATGCAGCAGGCTCGCAAGCAAATTGCCGGTATTTTGGCAGTATCACCTCACGAAATCTGGTTTACTTCCGGTGGAACAGAAGGCGATAACTGGGTGCTGAAGGGAACGGCTCTTGCTAAAAAGTCTTTTGGCAATCATCTAATTATCTCTGCTGTTGAACATCCGGCAGTTTCTGAGACCGCTCAACAGCTGGCAGAATTAGGCTTTGAAGTGAGCATTGCACCAGTGAACAAAGAAGGCTTCGTTGATGTGGACCAGCTGGCAGCACTTATTCGCAAAGAGACGATTTTAGTCTCGGTGATGGCAGTAAACAATGAAGTTGGGATGATTCAACCCATCCAAGCAATCAGCGAGCTGCTGAAGAATTATCCGAAAATCCATTTCCATGTGGATGCGGTTCAAGCGATTGCCAAGGTTCCTCAAGAACTCTGGCTAACGGAGCGAGTGGACTTTGCGACTTTTTCCGCCCATAAATTTCATGGACCACGAGGCGTTGGTTTTATCTATTGGCGAGAAGGCCGCAAACTAGCGCCACTTATGACCGGTGGTGGACAAGAAGAAAATCATCGCAGTGGAACCGAAAATGTTGCTGGAATTGTGGCGATGGCCAAAGCGCTACGTCTCGCTGTTGAAAAAAAAGCGGAACGACCTGCACATGTAGCAAAGTTGAAAGAATACCTGACCGAAGAACTACAGAAGTTTGCGAAGGTCACCGTCTTCAGTGGGGCAGAAAACTTCGCGCCTCATATTCTGTGTTTTGCTCTACAAGGAATTCGAGGCGAGGTCATGGTTCATGCTTTGGAAGAAAAGCAAATCTACATTTCCACCACCAGCGCTTGTTCTTCCCGCAGTAAGACCGAAAGCAGCACGCTTCACGCCATGAATGTAGCCGGCAATTTGGCAACCTCTGCTGTACGGGTCAGTTTGGACGAAAGCAATACCATGGCAGAAGTGGAACAGTTTTTGATTATCTTCAACCAGCTGTACCGCAAATTTTCAAAAATCAACTGAGACACAGCAAAGACCAGGCTGCTGTTTGATAGAAGCAGCTGTTCAATAGACAAGTAAAGGGGAAACGATAGTGAATTTGAATTATACCGAAATCATGGTGCGTTATGGCGAGCTTTCCACCAAAGGAAAGAACCGCAGAAGCTTCATCATGCGTCTGGCAGAAAATGTCAAAGGGGCATTGGCTGCTCATTCTGAAATCATTGTTCGGGCAGACCGTGACCGGATGCACCTGTATTTGAATGGGGCGGATGCGGCACCTATCATTGAAAAGCTGAAGAAAGTCTTTGGTATCCAAAACTTTTCTCCTAGTATCCGGGTGGAAAAAGAACTTGATGTAATCATCACTGCGGTGCAAGAGCTGATGAAGGAAATTTATACCGGTAGCGAGACCTTCAAAATTACTGCAAAACGCAGCGACCATGGCTTTGTGCAAAACTCTGATGAATTGAACCAAACACTGGGGGCAGCTGTTTTTCGGGCAATCCCCGGAATCAAAGCGCAAATGAAAAAGCCAGACATCAACTTGCGGGTAGAGATTCGGGAGAACGGTGCTTACTTGTCCTATGAAACTATCCAAGGTGCTGGTGGGTTGCCAGTAGGAACCAGCGGCCGAGGCATGCTGATGCTCTCTGGCGGTATCGATTCCCCCGTAGCCGGCTACTTGGCAATGAAACGAGGCGTCGAGATTGAAGCTGTTCATTTTGCTTCGCCGCCTTATACCAGTGAGCAAGCCCTGCAAAAGGCCAAAGATCTGACAGTCAAATTGACCCCCTATGTGGGCAAAATTCAATTTATTGAAGTCCCTTTCACAGAGATTCAAGAAGAAATCAAACGCAGTGTCCCCCAAGGCTATTGGATGACCTTGACTCGTCGTTTCATGCTGCGGATCACAGATGCTATTCGTGAACAACGGCGCGGCCTAGTGGTTATCAACGGCGAATCTTTAGGCCAGGTTGCTTCTCAGACCCTGCAGTCGATGGTGGCTATTAACGAAGTGACCAGTACACCAATCATTCGTCCGGTGGTAACGATGGACAAATTGGAAATCATTGAAATCGCACAAGAAATCGACACTTTCCAATTAGCCATTCAGCCTTTTGAGGATTGCTGTACCATCTTTGCACCACCGCAGCCAAAAACACGACCAAAATTGGAAAAAGTCCATTACTACGAAGCACGTTTGGATGTTGAAGGGATGATTGCCCGTTCTTTGGCCGGTTTGAAAATTGAAGAAATTAGCCCTGACCAGGCAGCCGCTTCCCAAGCAGAAGCGGAATTTGCCGATTTGCTGTAAGGAAAGAAAGCTGTCCGGAGCGGGCGGCTTTTTTCTTATGAAATCAGTTGGGAGCGGGCAGCTGTCACCAATACAGCTAGTTTGATTGCTTGGAATAATTTCACAAATCTTCCGCTAATAATCAAAGGTGGTTATTGTGCAGGAGCGCATGAGATAAAAATGACAAATCATCTTTGTGAAGAAACTAAAAAACGTTGCGTATCTGTGGCTGTCGTGATACACTAACTATGTGAAAAAACGAACAAAGGAGCTTCCACCAATGGATGAACTCAATTTAAAAAATGTACCTAAAGCAACGGCAAAACGACTGCCATTGTATTTGCGGTATCTTAATATGCTGCAAGATTCCGGTGTCACTCGGATAAAATCAAAAGAATTCAGCGAGATCACCCAAGTACCCTCTGCCACGATTCGGCGGGACTTTTCCCATCTGGGGGAATTAGGACGTAGTGGCTATGGTTATGATGTCAGCTATTTGATTGAAGTATTTAACCGCATTTTGGATACCAATGAAGAAAAACGGATTGCTCTTGTGGGTTATGGAAATTTGGGTAAGGCGTTAGCTAATAATAATTTTCGCCGCAACTCCAATTTAAATATTGTTGCAATTTTTGATAACAACCCTGAGTTGGTAGGGACCGAAGTAGATGGGCATTATGTGTATCCCATCGAAGCCCTGCAAGAAAAAGTGGCGCAAGAGTGCATCACAGTAGCCATTTCAACTGTACCCAGCCAGTTTTCCCAAAGTGCGATTGATCAGATTGTGGCTGCCGGCATTACCGCTATCTTGAATTTTGCGCCAGACCGGGTGGATGTTCCCCAAAATGTCCATGTTCAATACATTGATTTGACAACTGAACTGCAGACCTTGATTTTCTTCGATCAAAATTATCAGAGCAAGATGGCGGAAAAAGTCTGAGACGCGGTTTGACTTTCAGAAAGTTCCATTGTAGAATGACCTCAGACATGGAACAAGAGGAGTAACCGCAACTTTGCTGCTTCAGAGATGGGATTCAAGGCTGAGAAATCCCTGCGGCAAGACGGTGAAGGTAGCTTGGGAGTCATCATTTCTGAAGAATGCTTTTTTGCGAAGTAGGAAGTGACGTTTTGTGCCCGTTAACGCACGTCAAAGTGGCAGAGAAATTTCTCTGCAAATTAGGTGGTACCGCGCATTCGCGCCCTAAGATGATTCGTCATCTGAGGGCGCTTTTTTTATTTGCCGACCGCCTGCCCACGCTCGTCAGCGTGTAATCCCTTGATTCCAACTAAGAAACGGAGGAACTGTTATGACTGAAAATTTGTCGACAAAGTACAATCCCCAGGAAGTAGAAGCTGGCCGTTACCAAAACTGGCTGGACCAGGATCTTTTCAAACCTAGCGGTGACCAAAATGCCGAACCCTATTCCATCGTAATTCCACCGCCAAATGTTACCGGTAAACTTCATTTGGGCCACGCGTGGGATACCACCCTGCAAGATATGATTATCCGTCAAAAACGGATGCAAGGTTTTGATACCCTCTGGCTGCCGGGAATGGACCATGCCGGGATCGCTACCCAAGCCAAAGTAGAAGAAAAGTTGCGAGAACAAGGAGTTTCTCGCTACGATCTGGGACGAGAAAAATTCGTTGAACAAGTTTGGGACTGGAAAGAAGAATATGCCGGTCATATTCGGGAACAATGGGCGAAAATGGGCCTGTCGTTGGATTACAGCCGTGAGCGCTTTACGCTGGATGATGGGTTGTCCGAAGCAGTCCGCAAAGTTTTTGTAGGCCTGTATGAAAAAGACTTGATCTACCGTGGCGAATATATCATTAACTGGGATCCACAAGCGCGGACTGCCCTTTCTGATATCGAGGTTATCCACAAAGATGTCGAAGGCGCTTTTTATCACATGACCTATCCGTTGGCCGATGGTAGCGGGGTGGTTGAGATTGCTACGACTCGTCCTGAAACTATGTTAGGAGATACGGCAGTTGCGGTACATCCAGCCGATGAACGCTACCAAGAGTTGATTGGGAAAAACGTCATCTTGCCATTGGTAGACAAAGAGATTCCGATTATTGCTGATGAATATGTGGACATGGACTTTGGAACCGGGGTTGTGAAGATTACGCCAGCCCATGACCCCAATGACTTTGAAGTGGGTAATCGCCACGACCTGCCACGGGTCAACGTAATGAATGACGACGGCTCCATGAACGATCTGGCGGGTAAATATGCCGGCATGGATCGCTTTGCTGCTCGTAAATTGGTTGTCAAGGATCTGGAAGAAATTGGCTGTCTTGTGAAGATTGAAAAGATGACCCACAGTGTCGGTCATTCTGAACGAACCGGTGTGGTAGTGGAACCACGACTGTCTACTCAGTGGTTTGTCCGCATGGAACCGCTGGCTAAAAAAGCCATGGCCAACCAGGAAACGGATAACAAAGTAGAATTCTTCCCACCTCGCTTCAATCAAACCTTCCTGCAATGGATGGAAAATGTCCACGACTGGGTAATTTCTCGCCAACTGTGGTGGGGCCATCGAATTCCTGCCTGGTATAACAAGACCACCGGTGAAATGTACGTAGGGATGGAAGAGCCGGCTGATCCGGAAAATTGGGAACAAGATCCTGACGTGTTGGATACATGGTTCAGCTCGGCGCTGTGGCCGTTTTCAACAATGGGTTGGCCGGATGAAGAAGCCGCCGATTACAAACGCTATTTCCCTACCAATACTCTGGTCACAGGTTACGACATCATTTTCTTCTGGGTAAGTCGAATGATTTTCCAAAGTCTGGAATTTACCGGCGAACGTCCGTTTGAGAATGTTTTGATGCACGGGTTGATTCGTGACGAACAAGGCCGGAAAATGAGTAAATCATTGGGCAACGGGATTGATCCGATGGAAGTGATCGACAAATACGGCGCAGATGCCTTGCGTTGGTTCTTATCCAACGGCTCTGCACCAGGTCAAGATGTTCGTTTCAGCTACGAAAAAATGGATGCTGCATGGAACTTTATCAACAAGATCTGGAACGCTTCTCGTTTTGTTTTGATGAATGTCGAGGATCTCAGCTATGAAGAAATTGATCTCACTGGGCAAAAGACAGTGGCGGATCGCTGGATCTTGACCCGTCTTAATGAAACGGTGGCTAAAGTGACGGATTTGTTTGACCGCTTTGAATTTGGGGAAGCTGGTCGCCAATTGTACAACTTTATCTGGGACGATTTCTGTGACTGGTATATTGAAATGAGTAAGGAAATCTTGTACGGAGAAGATGAAGCGGCTAAGAAAACCAACCAAAGTGTGTTGGTCTATACATTGGATCAGATCCTGCGATTGCTGCATCCAATCATGCCATTTGTGACTGAAGAAATCTGGAGCAAGCTGCCACATCAAGGCACATCCCTTGTAGTAGCAGATTACCCGGTAGTTCATCCGGAGTTTGATGATGAAAATGCGGTAAAAGGGATGGCGACACTGATTGAATTGATTCGCTCGGTTCGTAACATTCGGGCAGAAGTGAACACCCCGCTGTCCAAACCAATTACGTTATTGATCCAAACCGCTGATCCGGAAATCGACAAATTCTTAACCGAAAACCAGAACTATATTGAACGCTTCTGTAATCCGGAAGAATTGGTTATCTCAGGCTCTCTAGAAGCGCCGGAACTTGCGATGTCCGCTGTTTTGACCGGCGCTACTATCTACTTGCCACTGGCGGGGTTGATCAACATTGAAGAAGAAATCACGCGTCTGGAAAAAGAATTGGACAAGTGGACCAAAGAAGTCAAACGGGTTCAAGGAAAATTAGCTAACGAACGCTTTGTTGCCAATGCTCCGGAAGCGGTCGTGGCCGAAGAACGGGCCAAAGAAAAAGACTATTTGGAAAAACAACAAGCAGTGACAGATCGGATTGCACAACTAAAAACAATCGGTTAATGAACTGTTAGAAAAAGGGTGAAGCACTAACAATCATCAAATCACCCGCTTCTGAACTGAATACGACAAATGTGAGCCAGTAAAAAAACGGCTATCTTTCATTAAATTTGATTGGAGGATAGTCGTTTTTTTTCCGACATTTTAAAGCTGGAGGATGCTGGAGTTCATCGTTTTAAAATCAGCATTCTTTTACGCTGCTCTTTGCAGCGACGAGAGGATAGTGTGCTTTCTTTGGTCGTCACGAATGCTTGGTTGGTATTTGGCTCCTGCGTTTTGGGGTGCTGAGAATCGTAACTTTCTTTCTTGAAATTTTTTTAATGAAATAGTGAAAAAAATACTCTAAAAGCAAAAAATCAGACTATAGGCTGATTTTCGTCTATACTATGTATTGTATAGTATGAGTGTAAACAAGGTATAGGTTCAAATGGCTGCATCACCAGGGAAAATAATCATAGCAAGAAAAAGAATGGAGGGGATCGGTTGGACAGTCAGTTGAAGCGCGGCTTGTTGGAATACTGTGTGTTGGCTTTTTTGCTGCAAGAGGATTCTTACGGCTATGAGATTGTTAAAAATATCAGTCCGATTATTCATATCAGTGAGTCCACTTTGTATCCCATTTTAAAACGTCTGGAAGCCCAAAAGTTAGTAACTACCTACAAGCAGGAGTACAACGGGCGGCTGCGAAAATATTATCGTATCAGTAGCAAAGGGCGGGACAATCTACGGATTTTTTATAAAGGAAAAGACAATGTTATCGCAATCTATGAGTATATCGGGAGGAGTTTGAGGGAAAATGGATAGAAAACAGTTCTTGGCAGCGTTGATGGTGTATTTGCCGGCGGGGATAAATGATATTGAAAAATCAGAGTTTCTCGATTATTACGATGAAATGATTCGGGAGTTTGTGGCGGATGGCTATACAGAAGAAGAAGCGACTGCCATGGTAGGAGATCCTGAAGAAATTGTTGCCAATGGGGAATTTTCAAAGGCTTATATGAAGGACAATGCCGCATCAAAAGGCCGGATCAATCTGGGAATTCTTTTACTTTTGGTTTTGGGCTTTCCGCTGTGGGGGAGCATATTGTTAGCCGCAGTTTGTCTGCTGCTTTCAGGTTATATTTTGTTATGGACGCCGCTAATCGTGACAGGTAGTTTCACAGTTGCCGGGCTTTTGGGCGGGCTGGCTTCCATGTTATTGAGTCTAGTGGCGGTACAAGATGGTCTGGCAGTTGCACTGATGCAATTTGGCAGTGGTATGGTGCTGGTGGGCATTGGTTTGATTTGCGGAGTACTGACTATCAAATGCAGCGGTTGGATTTTGGCAGTTAGCAAACGAAAAACAATGGCAATTTGGAATGGGTTGCAAAAGGGGGTCACAAGATATGGCTACTAAGAAAATTTTGCAGATTGGCGGCGCGTTTATTTTGATTGGGCTGGTGCTGATGATTGGCGCTGTGTTGCTGGTGGGTGGTGACTTGAATCCCCTGATCTCCGGAGAATGGCATTGGTACCGCACCATTCATTTCGGCTGATTCGCAGGGGTGTTGAAAGAATTGTCATGGTTTTGTCAAGCTAATGTTCCAGAATAGCCTTAAAACCCGCAGAGGTCTGTTTTAGAGCAGCTATCTGCGGGTTTATTGTTTTTTCAGATCAAACGCTCTTTTTGACGAATATTTTACCAGGACAGCGTTCCCACGAAAAACCGGATAAGACAGGGGTTCAGGCTTTTGTTATAATGGGGATGTTCAGCAATCAGGGCGACCCGTACGAAAAAGTCGGGTACGTAAAAATGAGGTGCGGGAAAATGGTAAAAACAGGAAACGAAGCAATCGCATGGATCCACAGTCGGCTGCCTTTTGGCTCACGGCCGGGGCTGGAGCGGGTCAATGGACTTTTAGAACTTGTCGGCCATCCGGAAGACAAAGTTCCGACGATCCACATTGCCGGCACCAATGGCAAGGGCTCGACAGTCAGCTACCTGCGGGAAATGCTGCAAGAAGCGGGAATTACAGTGGGGACATACACGTCGCCTTATATCGAATCCTTCAATGAACGAATCGCAATTGATGGCAAACATATCTCTGATGAGGAACTGGTAACGCTGGTGAATAAGTATCAGCCACTTGTCTCTCAGTTAGATGCCAAAGAAGAAGTCAAAGGAATCACCGAGTTTGAAACACTAACGGCCATGGCGCTGGACTACTTTTTGGAAAAAGAGGTGGATGTGGCAATTATCGAAGTTGGCCTTGGTGGCTTGTTGGATTCTACAAATGTAGTGAAGCCGTTGCTGTGTGGAATTACCACTATTGGGATGGATCACACGGAAATCTTAGGGGACACGTTAGAGGCTATCGCTTACCAAAAAGCAGGAATCATCAAACCAGGTATTCCGGTGGTGACTGGGAACATTCCCGTCAATGCTCTGCAAGTGATTCAACAAACCGCGGCTGAAAAGCGGGCACCGATTTATCGCTATGAAAAGGAATATCATGTCAACTATAAACACCCTGCTGATGAGTGGGGAGAAGTGTTCGATTTTCTCAATGAGCGAGGCAAACTCACGAATTTGAAAACGGCTCTCATCGGTCGCCACCAACCAGAGAATGCCGGTATGGCTATCCAGTTGTTCGAATGCTACTGCCAAATCAAAGGCATTCCCATTGAGGAAAAAGCGATTCGTAACGGGTTGAAAAAGACCCACTGGCCAGCTCGAATGGAGCGTCTTAGTAAAGAACCGCTGATTTTGCTGGACGGAGCCCACAACACACATGCAATGCGCCGCCTCGTGGAAACGATGAAAAAAGAATTCAAGGAGTATAAGGTCAGCATTTTATTTTCGGCATTGTCTACCAAAAATGTCGATGAGATGTTGGCGCTGCTTCTAGAAATTCCCAATGCTAAGATTTATGTGACTACCTTTGATTATCCTAAGGCACTGGAGCTGGATGACAAGTTTGAAAATACTGCGGACAAGCGTGTGACCATTGTTTCGTTGTGGCAGTTTGGCTTGGGAGAAATCTTAGAGAAAATGACCGATGAAGACCTGCTGCTAGTGACTGGTTCATTGTACTTTGTCTCAGATGTTCGCTCACTACTGCTGGAGATGGGAGGAGACGGACATGCAGACTAAAGGAATCATTTTTGATATGGATGGGTTGATTTTTGACACGGAGGCACTGGTGTATAAAAGCAGTCAGCAAGCTGCCGATTCATTGGCAATGGCTTACGACAAACAAACATATCTTCGCTATTTGGGAATCAGTGATGAAGAGTTTGTGGAAAAGATTCACGCAGATTTTGATGAACAGTACGGTGCTGAAATCATCAGTGAATTTGTTCGGCGGGCCTACGCCAATTCTGAAGCCATGTTTTCAGCTGGTTTGGTGGAATTGAAACCAGGGGTAAGAGAACTGTTGGCCTATCTGGATGAACAAGGAATCACCCGCATCCTCGCTTCTAGCAACAATCGACCAGCGATTAACCGCTTATTGGCGCAGGCTGAGTTGGCAGAGGAGTTTCCTGTTGTTGTCTCGGCAAATGATGTGAGCCGGGCCAAGCCTGATCCGGAAATTTTCTTATTGGCAGCTGAAAAATTGGCTTTGCCCAGAGAAAATCTGTTGGTACTGGAAGACTCCAAACACGGCGTCAATGCGGCATTTGCTGCTGATATTCCGGTGATCATGGTACCGGATCTTTTGGGTCCAGATGATGCACTGACTGCTAAAACTGCGGCAGTACTGCCGGATCTTTTGGCGGTACGAGACTGGCTCAAACACAACTGAAATTAGGACTCTTTTGCGTATGTTCTTTTGAAGAGACTGCACTGCTGTGGCGGTTTTTTTCAACAGTTGTCGGTGAAAAAACGGCAGCTGCTATTCCTGCGCAAAGGAGTTTTTTTGTATGACTCAAGGATTTCAAACAATCCCTAAAAGCAGCCGTCCTCGGGAACGACTGCTGACATATGGTGCAGAAAGCCTGTCAGATCAGGAACTTCTGGCAATCTTACTGCGTACAGGCACACCGCAGTTAAATGTAATGGAGTTAGCTGCCCAAGTTTTGTCTGAGTTTCCCTCGTTATTTGATCTGAAGCTGGCCAGCCTGGCTGAGTTGCAACGGATCAATGGTGTGGGTCAAGTCAAAGCGTTAGAACTTTTGGCCATGATTGAATTGGGCGGGCGAATCCAAAAAGCCCTACAGCCGAAACTGGGACAAGTCCGCACCAGCATGGATCTGGCTTTCACGTTGATGGAAGATATGAAAGACTACCAGCAAGAGCACCTGTTGTGTCTTTATTTGAATACCAAAAACGAAATCATTAAAAAAGAGACCCTCTTCATCGGTTCCCTTAATCAATCTGTCGCTCATCCGCGAGAGATCTTTCGTGGCGCGGTTCGGGTGTCAGCGGCTCGTCTGATTGCTGTCCACAATCACCCCAGTGGCAATCCCGCACCAAGTGAGAATGATCTGCAATTTACACGGCGTTTGAAAGCTTGTGGCGAGATGATGGGAATCGAATTGCTGGATCACCTCATCATCGGTCATGACAGCTATGTCAGTCTGCGGGAAGAAGGTCTTTGGGAGAAGTAAAGGGATTTTTTCTCATTTATTGACTGTTATTGTCAGACCCGAACGTTTGCGCTAGAAATCATAGGGGAAAGAATACCACAGGCTTGCAAATATCTAATGAGACGTGTAGAATGAGTATGTAATTTTGTTTGCTCCATAGAAGTGCTTAACACCTGTTAACGTTATACCTCTATCGTATGCAAGGCAATGTTACACTAAATTTTATTTGTGCTGATGCACGAGAGAGGATGTATTTAACATGGAACACGGAACAGTTAAATGGTTCAACGCAGAAAAAGGCTTCGGATTTATTTCACGTGAAGACGGCAGCGACGTATTCGTTCACTTCTCAGCTATCCAAGGCGACGGCTTCAAAACTTTGGAAGAAGGCCAAGCAGTATCTTTCGACGTTGAAGATTCAGACCGCGGCCCTCAAGCAACAAACGTTACAAAAGACTAATATCTGACGAACGTACCGGGCATCCTTCGAGGGTGTCCGGTTTTTTCTTTGTTCTAAATTCCAGTAGCACCAAATTAGCTGCCTGACAGAAGTGAGGTTTGCTATACTGGAAAAGAGAGGAAGTGGCAGCATGTCCGTTTTGGAAGTACAGCAGATGAGTTATAAGTCAGGAGCAAATCAGATTCTCACAGAAATCAGCTTTGCTGTTCCACAAGGGGAATATCTGGCAATCTCGGGCCCGTCAGGAGGAGGCAAGAGCACGTTATTAAAAGTGATTGCCAGCTTATTGACACCGACCAGCGGCAAGATTTTATTTAAGGATAAAGACCAGAACGAGTATCCGGTGACTGACTATCGCCGGCAGGTTTCTTATTGTTTTCAGCAGCCGACACTGTTTGGAAAAACTGTCCGCGACAATACCGAATTTCCTTTTACCATTCGCAATCAAGTTTTTTCGGAGGATAAAGTTCGTGAGCTGCTTCAATTGGTGGACTTGCCGGTGTCATTTCTGGATAAACCAATCATTGAACTTTCCGGTGGAGAACGGCAACGAGTGGCGCTGATTCGCAATCTGATGTTTTTGCCGGAGATTCTGCTTTTAGATGAGGTAACAGTAGGCCTGGATGAAGAAAGTAAAGGTATTGTCCAAGCGCTGGTGCAAAACGTGCACAAGCAGGGCGTGACCATCCTGCAGGTTAGTCATGATGAAGAGGATCTGCAACAGGCAGCTCGGGTTTTGAAAATGGAAGGGGGACATTTGAAGTATGAATCAATTGGCCGTTAACGATTTGTCATTGGTATTTGCTTTTTTACTGGTTTTGATTGCTGTTGGAATTAGTTATAAGGAAAAATTGCAGCTGTCAAAAGACATTTTTTACAGTATTTTTCGAGCCGTCCTCCAATTGGTGATTGTAGGTTATGTATTGAAATATATTTTCCAGCTGGACAATCTATTTTTGACAGCTGGCATGAGCCTGTTCATCGTCTTCAATGCCGCTTGGAATGCCCACAAACGCAATCCAAACCGCCAGAAGAAATATTGGACCTCCTTGTTGGCGATTTTTGTCAGCACTTATGTCACTTTAGGCGTGTTGGTGGCCGCCGGAGCGATTAAGTTCGTTCCTTCTCAGATTATTCCTATCAGTGGCATGATTGCTTCCAATTCAATGGTAGCAATCGGGTTATGTTACCGCAATCTAGCCAGCCAGTTTCGTGATCAACGACAACCAGTATTGGAAAAATTAGCCTTGGGGGCAGATGCCAAAGCAGCCTCTTTACCTATCCTGCGAGAAAGTATCAAAACCGCCATGCAACCAACCATTGATTCTGCGAAAACAGTGGGACTGGTGAGTCTACCAGGGATGATGTCAGGATTGATTTTTGCCGGCGTTGACCCGGTTCATGCTATCAAATACCAAATCATGGTGACCTTCATGCTGTTGTCTACCACTAGTCTGGGAGCTATTATTGCGGGGTATACGGCCTATCGAAATTACTTCAACGACCGTTTGCAGCTGCTGGATATGTAATTGCTGCCTGCTCTTTTGGAACTTGACGATTTTCAGTTCAACTGTTGCCAGGTTAAAAGCCGATTGATCAGCAGAGGCTAGACTAAAAACAGGCTCTGACAGCAATTATTTCTCAGTGGACAGTGGTGAATGCTTGCATCTTAGTCTTAGAAGGAACCTTGCCATACCCATAGAGAAAAAAATGAATGACACTGACTTTTCTTGATGAAATCAAGCTTAGTCAGTGTTTGAAATGTTTAGTAATGAAAAGCCAAGGCCCTTCCACTGTTTTTAATGGAAGGGCCTTGGCTTTTGAAATCTCACGTTTGGTAATGCTCGCTTTGAGGATGGTGACAGGTTGTGATCACCGTTCTTTTCATATTCTTATTCAGGTGCCATGATCATTGAGAGAATCATCGGATGGCGCTCAGTCTTTTCAAATAGGAAAGGCTGGAGCGCATTGCTCATGGCTTCTTTCAATTTGTGCTCATTGACATCTTTTTGATTCAAAGCTTCTCGCAAGGCTCTGAACAAAAGGGTTTGGGCTTCATAAATCATGTCGCCGGATTCTCGCATATAGACAAAACCGCGAGAAAGAATATCTGGGCCAGCTAAGACTTCTTTTTTATCCAAGTCGACTGTGGCAACGGCCAAAACCAAACCTTCTTCTGATAAAATGCGACGATCTCGCAAGACCACGTTGCCGATGTCCCCAATGCCACTGCCATCGATGTACACATCGCCGCCATTGAAATGACCGGCAATTCGAGCGCTATCCGCAGTCAATGCCAACATGTCGCCATTTTCCATGATGAAGCAGTTTTCTTTTGGTACACCAGTATCTTGTGCCAAGCCGGCGTGAATTTTCAGCATCCGATATTCACCGTGGATGGGGACAAAGAATTTTGGCTTAATCAGACGCAGCATCAGTTTTTGTTCCTGTTGGCCACCGTGGCCAGAAGTATGGACATTGTTCAATTTACCGTGAATCACTTGCGCACCAGCTTCCATCAACAAGTTGATGAGATGGTTGACGCTTGTAGTATTCCCTGGAATTGGTGAGCTGGAAAAAATCACTGTATCATCCGGCTGAATCGAAATTTGCCGGTGGGTTCCGTTGGCGATTCGGCTCAAAGCAGCCATCGGTTCACCTTGGGAGCCGGTACAGAGGATCATCACTTTGTTGGCAGGCAAACGGTTAATCTCGCCAGCATCAACGAAAGTTCCTTCAGGGACATTGATATACCCGAGTTTCTGGCCGTTTACGATAGCATTTTCCATACTGCGTCCAAAGACCGCAATCTTACGTCCGCAGGCAACCGCCGCATCCGCAGCTTGTTGAAGACGAAAAATATTTGAAGCAAAGCTGGCAAAGATAATCCGTCCATCAATTTTTTCAAAGATCTTTTGGATGGATTGGCCGATTACTTTTTCCGACTGGGTAAAGGTGGGAATCTCTGCGTTGGTACTGTCAGACAAGAGACACAAAACGCCTTCTTCGCCAATCTTAGCCATTCGATGCAAGTTGGCAGGTTCGCCAACTGGAGTAAAATCAAATTTGAAGTCCCCCGTGTGCACGATATTGCCAGAAGGTGTTTTGACAACCACACCCAGCGCGTCCGGAATCGAGTGGGTAGTGCGGAAAAAGCTGACTGATGTCTTACGGAAGCGCAGGATAGTGTCTTCGTTGATTTCATGCAGTTCGGCATCCCGCAAAAGACCGTGTTCGTCCAGCTTGTTGCGAATAAGGGCCATGGCAAGCGGGCCGGCATAGATTGGAATATTGACTTGCTTTAGCAAGTAAGGAACACCACCGATATGGTCTTCGTGACCATGGGTGATAACCAGTGCTTTGACTTTATTGATATTTTGTACGATGTAACTATAATCTGGGATTACATAATCAATCCCTAACAAATCGTCTTCTGGAAACATAATCCCAGCATCGATAATGATGATCTCATCTTGGAATTGAACCCCATAACAGTTCTTCCCGATTTCACCTAAACCGCCGACGCCGAATACGCCGGTTTCATTATTTTTTAAATTGACTTTCATAGATTAAAACTCCGTCAATTTGAAGTCGGCATTTTCTTTTTCATATTCCAAGTGGTTGCCGTCCAACTCTTGAATGAATTCGATATTGTATGGGGTATTTTTTTCGACTTCTGCCCGCGCATCTACTTCGCTGTTGGCTTCAATGTAAAGGGAATGTGTTTGTTCCCGTTTTGGATTGCGGACCTTGGTTTCTTGATAATAAACTTTGTAAATCATGTGTTAGTCTCCTTTGTAATAAATGTGTGAAAACAGGGTGAAACGGTGCACGAAAAAACACGAAGGGCAACCTCCGTCGATCACTATGCTTTTTACAGACAACTTGTGAGTAAAAAGAGAAGGCCTTGTCTTTGCCTTTCCGCATGTTCGAATGATTCTTCTACCGTCCATGTATGTCACCATACGTCAATTACCAATATTCTAGCACAGAATTTTTGATAAGTATAGAAACAGACCGGCGTGTAAGGGTTTCCCACTGAAAAAAAGCCGGATGTTTGGGTTCTCTTAAAATTTTGCCTGTGATATAGTAGAAGTAATTGCGACGGGAGAGAAGGTTGCAGCGGGCAAAGGCTGGCTGTAACGATTCTTGACACAGTCCTTCAATTTTCGAGCCAGGCTGTCGACTTCGGGTTTTTGACGAGGCGGCAGCCGGCTTTCTGTCGCCCGAAATGTCATGGGAAAAGATCGCGGTGTGGTGGCCGCTCACTCTTCTTTCGTTGACTTGAAGAACTGTTTGACACTGTAGGTCACAGCGTCACGAGATACAGCGGGATTTTACGTGCCTTCCGCAACAGTTGCGATTGTTGAAACAGCTGATCGTTTCATGGTTGTGAAGGTGTGAAGTCGGGTATCTGATTTTTAAAGGCCCCACCAGCTAAGCTAGTGAGGGTATCAGAAAAGAATAGGAGGTTTTTATTTGAAATTGATGTGGCACTATACGATGCGCTACAAGAAGCTACTGCTTTTTGATTTTATCTGCGTATTCGGCTTTATTTTGATCGAGTTGGGGCTACCAACAATCTTGGCACGCATGATTGACCAGGCCATTCCTGCTGGAAGTACCAGTGATGTGAATCGCTTGGGAATTTTGATGGCAGTGGTGGTGGTTATTGGGGTAATCATGAATATTCTTTTGGGGTATTTCACGACTCGAATCACGACCAATATCACAGCGGATATCCGAGATGATCTGTTTGCCAAAACACAAGGTTATTCACATCGAGAATACGAAACGATTGGCGTTTCTTCTTTGATCACACGAGTAACCAACGATGCCTATCAGATCATGCTTTTCATGCAGAATATTTTGCGGATGGGCTTTATGACACCAATGATGTTTGCCGTTAGTCTGTACATGATTTTTCGGACCAGCCCGTCACTGAGCTGGTATGTTCTGTTGGCTTTGCCGGCACTGCTCGTGGCAGTCGTGGCAATCGCTAAAATTTCCGATCCTTTGTCCACGCGGCAACAAAAAAATCTCGACAAAATCAATGGTATTTTGCGGGAGAATCTTTCTGGTTTGCGGGTAATCCGCGCCTTCGTTAATGAAAAATTTGAAGAAAAACGCTTTGACAAGGTCAACACCGCCTATACGGAAAGCTCAACGAGTCTCTTCAAATTGATGGCTGTGGCGCAGCCGGGTTTCACTTTTTTGTTCAATATCGTCATGGTCTTGATCATCTGGAACGGAACCAAACAAATTGATGCCGGTCAACTACAAATCGGTGATTTAATTGCTTTTATCGAGTATATTTTCCACGCCTTGTTCAGCTTTATGCTGTTTGCCTCAGTCTTTATGATGTATCCGCGGGCCGCAGTTTCTGCTCGCCGGATTCAAGAAGCCTTGGATGCGACTTCGGAAATTCATGAAAATGCCCAGCCGGTGACTGAGACCGCACAAAAGGGTTATGTGGAATTTCAAAACGTCACCTTCGCCTATCCCGGGCATGCAGAAAGTCCTGTGATTCGTAACGTGAGTTTTACAGCCAAACCTGGTGAAACCGTGGCTTTTATCGGAAGTACCGGTTCTGGTAAATCAACACTGATTCAATTGATTCCACGTTTTTACGATGTCAGTGATGGCCGTGTATTGGTAGACGGTGTGGACACTCGAGATTTCAGCTTGGCAGCTTTGCGTCAAAAAATCGGTTATATTCCGCAAAAAGCATTGCTGTTCTCCGGTACCATTGCTGAAAACCTGCGTTATGGTAAAGAGGATGCGACAGTTGCACAAATGCAGCGAGCTGCAGATATCGCACAAGCAGCCGATTTCATCGCCGAACAACCAGATGGCTTTGATGCCCGTTTGTCAGAAGGCGGCACCAACTTTTCCGGAGGTCAAAAACAACGTCTGGCTATTGCCAGGGCTATCATTCGCGAACCGGAAATCTATATCTTCGATGACAGCTTTTCGGCATTGGATTACCAAACAGATGCAAAATTGCGGGCGCGACTGAAAAAAGAAACAACTGAGTCTACTGTCCTAATCGTGGCGCAGCGGGTGGGGACCATCATGCACGCCGATAAGATTATCGTGTTGAATGAAGGGGATGTCGTAGGAATGGGCACCCATCAGGAACTCCTGAAAAGCTGCCAGATTTATTATGACATCGCTGCTTCACAACTCTCAGAGGAGGAATTAGCCCAATGAAATCATTTTCTTCTTTGAAACGTTTATTCGTCTATTTGAAACCTTATCGTCGCAATTTTGCGTTGGTCATGTTTTTTACCGTGGTAACAGTGGCTGCCAATGCGGCACTCCCTTATGTCGCCGGCTTGCCCACTACCGAAATTGCCAATAATATTGCTAACGGAGAATCCTTGAATTTCAACTATGTAATTAAATGCTTAATTGCGATTGCTGCAGTCGGGTTGACCTATTGTGCCGCGCAATTAATTGCCGGTATCTTGATGGCTGGTGTCGTGCAAAGTGCTATGTACGATCTGCGGACAGACATCGATACTAAGATCAATCGTCTGCCAGTCTCTTATTTTGACCGCAATCAACAGGGAAATATCTTGTCTCGTGTCACCAACGATGTAGATGCAGTGTCTGGGGCCATGCAGCAGACATTGACGGGGATCGTTACAGCTGTTTTAGGTATTTTGACCGCAGTTGTGATGATGTTTTACATTAACTGGAAAATGGCACTGGTAGCGATTTTAATGATTCCGGCTTCCTTTTTGATTTCTCGTGGAATCATCAAGATCTCGCAAAAATATTTCCAAAGTATGCAAAATGCGCTGGGAGATCTCAACGGTTTTGTACAAGAAAACATGACCGGCTTTGCAGTGTTAAAAGTCTATGGTCGTGAAAAGCAAACGCTGGAAAATTTCAAAAAAGTCAATTACTCCGTGAGAAATTACGGCTTTAAAGCGTCATTTATCTCAGGCTTGATGATGCCGTTGGTGTCATTGACAGCTTATATCGCCTATATTGCCATGGCTGTGATGGGTGGGCACTATGTTATCGCAGGTGTGATTGCAGTCGGGCAGTTGCAGGCTTTCATCCAATATATTTGGCAAGTCAGCCAGCCGCTGGGAAATATCACTCAGCTGTCTTCTGTTTTGCAAGCTGCTTCGGCCGCTTCACGCCGGGTTTTTGAAATTCTCGATGAACCAGAAGAAGGGGTCAATCAAGAAAATCTGCCGTTGCCGGTACCGGTGGAAGGCAATGTTACTTTTGAAAATGTGGCCTTCAGCTATGATCCGAAAAATCCATTGATTACGGATTTGAGTTTTGAAGTCAAAGCTGGTCAAACCGTAGCAGTGGTTGGTCCGACAGGTGCTGGTAAGACGACACTAATCAATCTTTTGATGCGCTTTTATGATGTAGACGCTGGTGCTATCAAAATTGATGGGGTCGACACTAAGCTGATGACTCGTAGCGACGTTCGCTCTGTTTTTGGGATGGTCTTACAGGATGCCTGGCTGTATGAAGGCACCATCGCGGACAATATTCGTTTCGGTAAGCTGGAAGCAACCGATTATGAAGTGGTGGATGCCGCCAAAACAGCCAATGTCGATCACTTTATCCGCACGATGCCCGATGGTTATGAAATGAAAATCAATGCAGAAGGCGACAACGTTTCATTAGGTCAAAAGCAGCTGTTGACGATTGCGCGGGCAGTGATTTCCGATCCCAAAATCTTGATTTTAGACGAGGCTACCAGCTCGGTGGATACCCGTTTGGAAGCCCTGATTCAAAAAGCAATGGACAAGGTAATGGAGGGGCGGACGAGCTTTGTGATTGCCCACCGCTTGTCGACGATTCGAGACGCAGATTTGATTTTGGTAATGAATCATGGATCCATCATTGAAAAGGGGAACCATGAGACCTTGTTGGCACAAGATGGCTTTTACAGCAAACTCTATCAAAGTCAATTCGCCGAAGAGGGCGAGTACGAATAATCTTGCTCACCTAATGAGTGTCGGAAAAAGACTTCAATTGTAACCAAAAATAAACTGGGATTATGACAGCTCTTCTGTCACCGTCCTGCGAAGCACCGACTAACTATGAGCCGCAAATAAAAGACAAGTCACCTCCATTAGCAAACAGTGGAGGTGACTTGTCTTTTTGTTGTTTACGATAGCGAACGATTCACTAGTTGCCATTCAGAAAACTTTAAATAAGCGATTGATCCATTAGCTTCCTTTCATATCCAAAAAAGAATAGTCACGGACATCATAGCGATTACGGCTACGGGAATACTCGAATGGTTTGCCGTCTTGCTGATAAACGATTTGGCTGATCTCAAGAATCGGATCTTCCGGCTGCGCCTGCAAATACAGTTTGTCGTAATCACTGGGCTTATCGGCACGGATTGTTCGGTAAGCACCACTAATGCGCAGCCCTAATTGCTGACGGATATAATGATAAATCGAGTGCTCAAGAATTTCTTTTTTCATTCCAGGTACCAGATTCAGAGGCATATAGGTATGCTCAAGAACAAAGGGCTGATCCTCCACAAGACGTAAGCGCAGGATTTTATACACCGGTTCTTCTTCTGTCAATCGCAGCTTTTCCTGGACGGTTTCATCGGGAAATTCTACGCCAAATTCAATGACTTGACTGGTGAGTTGCCGATTTCCATGGGCCATTTCCCAGCTGAGTCCTTCATATTCAGATAATGTCGAAGTATCTCTTGTGGTAAAAGGATGGTCCAGCACAGTGGTACCGACGCCTTTTTTGGAGGCAACCAGTCCTTCCATCATCAGGACTTCAACTGCTTTTTGAACGGTCATTCGGCTGACATTGAACTCTGTCACTAGCTCAGTCTGCTTCGGTAAAAAAGAACCGGCGGGGTAATCCCCACTTTTGATCCGAGTTCTAAGAGTATTTGCAATGTCTTCATATTTTGCCATATTCGCCACCTCCCATCGATTATACTCAAGTTTTCATTGAACGACAAATTAAAGACAGTCATATGCTGTATCAAGTCTATCCATTTTACGATAATGGCTGGAGGTAGCAGATAGCTGGTTTAGACGGTTGCCTACCAATGGGTGATGTGAGAAAGATGTTCCAGGAGAACTGCTGACACAAAAAGCTGAGCAATCACGATTTCCGACTGTTGCTAAAGGGTGGCGAATTGAAAAGGAATTAAAGTTCGTATGACTAGACATATATTTAAAATGATTGATTTTTATTGGAGGGTAGATTACTATTGGGAGGAAGAACAGCAGTGAGACGTGAAAGCTGCATGGCGTCTGGTTGCTGTTGGTGGACAAAGCTGAGTGACAGTTGTCCGAAAATGATTGAAGGGTAGGTTTTAAGGATGGATTATACATTTCCAAAAGACTTTTGGTGGGGATCTTCTGCCAGTGGTCCGCAAACAGAAGGGCGCTTTGCAGGAGACGGCAAAGGAGACAATATTTGGGATTATTGGTATCAACAAGAACCCGAGAAATTTTTCGACGGTGTCGGTCCAGACGTGGCATCTCAAGTATATACAAAATATCAAGAAGACATTGCATTGATGAAAGAAATCGGGCATAACTCATTTCGAACCTCGATTCAGTGGAGCCGACTGATTCCAGCTGGGACCGGTGCAGTCAATCCGGAAGCAGTCAAATTTTATAACGCGTATATCGATGAACTGATAGCCAACGACATCGAACCGTTTATAAATCTCTATCATTTCGATATGCCGATGCCGTTGCAAGAAAAAGGTGGTTGGTTGAATCGGGAAACAGTGACAGCTTATGTGTCATTTGCCAAAACTTGCTTTGAACTGTTTGGCGATCGCGTGAAAAAATGGTTCACCCATAATGAGCCTATCGTGCCGGTTGAAGGCGGCTATCTCTATCAATTTCACTATCCCAATATTGTCGATATGAAAAAAGCGATTACTGTCGGCTATCATGAAACACTGGCAAGTGCCAAAGCTATCGCAGCTTATCACGACATGAATTTAGGCGGGGAGATTGGCATCATTTTGAATCTGACCCCCAGCTATCCCCGAGACCCGCAAAATCCCGAAGATGTGCAAGCAGCAATTATGGCCGATGCCTTCTTCAACCGTTCTTTTTTGGATCCTGCTGTCAAAGGGGAATTTCCGGCGGAACTGGTGACAGTGGTCAAAGAGCTGGGGATGCTTCCTGAGATCAAAGACGGGGATTTGGAGACAATTCGCCAAAACACCGTCGATCTTTTGGGAATCAACTATTATCAGCCGCGGCGAGTGAAGGCCAAAGAAACACCTAAAGATCCACAAGCAGCGCCGATGCCGGATGACTATTTCGACAATTATGAAATGCCTGGTCGCAAAATGAATCCTTACCGCGGCTGGGAAATCTATGAAAAAGGCATTTACGATATTTTGACCAATACACGGGAAAACTATGGCAACATTCCTTGTTTTATCTCGGAAAACGGCATGGGAGTAGAAGGGGAAGCCCGCTTCAAAAATGCTGACGGGGTGATTGAAGACGATTACCGTATTGACTTCATCAAAGACCACCTGCGTTATGTTCACCAAGCAATCGAGGAAGGCACAGACTGCCGCGGGTTCCATATGTGGACTTGCATGGACAACTGGTCATGGACAAATGCCTACAAAAATCGTTACGGCTTTATTTCTGTGGATCTGAATCACGAAGGAGCGCGCAAAATCAAAAAATCAGGGCGCTGGTTCAAGACTGTGGCTGATCAGAATGGCTTTGACGACTGAGAGAAAAGTTCAGGGTCTGGTTTTAACGGAAAAAGATTGATCAATTTTTAAATACAATAGCAAAGCTCGCTGTGTAACCGTAGCATTCGCTCCTTTTTAGAATCTCTTGTAAAAAATTGCTATAATCAAATGAGCAATAGCCGGCAGCTGACTTTGATGAGGATTACTTTTTTCCGGCTTTTTTTAAGCGGGGGAAATACAAAGCAATTTCAGCTAGCAAGCGCTTGGTTCAAATGAAAAGGAGCAAAGAAGATGAAACCATTTATCGCAAGAAATGCTGTCGTCGTGGGAGATGTGACACTGGGAGAAGATGTGACGGTCTGGTATAACGCCGTGATTCGCGGAGATGCCAACAAAATCAGTATTGGCGCACGTACGAATATCCAAGACGGGACCGTTATTCATGTAGATCATGATGCGCCGACTGAGATTGCAGAAGATGTGACAGTCGGACATCAATGTATGCTCCACGGCTGTCGTATCGAAAGCGGCGCCTTGATTGGAATGAGTACGGTTGTTTTAAACCATGCTGTAATTGGGGAGAACAGCTTGATTGGTGCCGGCTCTCTTGTCACGCAAGGAACGGTTATTCCCCCCAATGTTTTGGCATTTGGTAGGCCAGCCAAAGTAATTCGCCCCTTGACCCCTGAAGAATTGGCAAAAAATCGTCAAAACATTCACCATTATATCGAAATGGGAACCGCTCATCGCAACGGTGAATTTCCCTTCACAAGAAGCTAAGAGCATTTTCTTAGCGTAGTTATCAAAATAGCAGGGAGACTCGTTTCTCACTTTCTTTTTTGTGGCAGGGGAGTTTTTGCCGCCCGCTGCTATTGATTTTTAATGAAGTCAGCTGAGATGAAGCAGTTTTTTCTATGAAACAGAGCATAGGCAAATTTTTTTGTAATGAAAAGACGGCAATCTTCCAAAAACTAAATGGAAGATTGCCGTCTTTTGTCTGAAGCACAGGTCTGGTCATATTCGGTTCGTAGAAGGGAACATGACTGATACGCCTTCGTTTTTGAGTTGATTATTTGTTCAAGCTCTTGGAAGATTCCATGATTTCGTCGATCAAGCCGTAATCTTTAGCTTGTTGCGCAGTCATGTAGTTGTCTCGGTCCGTATCTTTTTCGATAACGTCCAAAGGTTGACCAGTGCGTTCTGCCAAGATAGCGTTCAAGCGTTCACGAGTTTGCAGGATGTGACGAGCTGCAATTTCGATTTCTGTTGCTTGACCTTGCGCGCCCCCTAGTGGTTGGTGAATCATGATTTCAGCGTTTGGCAAGGCAAAGCGTTTGCCTTTAGTACCAGCAGTCAACAGGAAAGAACCCATTGATGCGGCCATACCCATCACGATGGTCACAACGTCAGCTTTGACGAAGTTCATGGTGTCATAAATAGCCATACCAGCTGTTACGCTACCACCAGGTGAGTTGATATACAAGTAGATATCTTTTTCGGAGTCTTGGGCATCCAAGAACAGCAGTTGGGCGATGATTGAGTTTGCCAAATCGTCAGTGACTTGGCCGCTCAACATAATGATACGGTCTTTCAATAGACGAGAGTAGATGTCATAAGCTCTTTCGCCGCGGGATGATTGTTCGATTACTGTAGGGATCAAATTCATAATAAGGTATCCTCCTTCAAATTATCTGCCAAAGATAGCTGTCACAAACTCTTTTTTGAAAAGCTGTGATAGCAAGGTTCGGCACGTTTCTTCACCAATAAGTGTAGCACAAAATACGAAGAGCTACTAAACATATGTGTGACGGATCACAGGCGCAAAATCAGCTACCTGCAACCTCTGACATGTAGTATACACTTATGGTCAAAAATGGTCAAACGAAAAACTTCCTGCGGATTGTCCTTTCATTTGGCGGTTTTTGTACCTTTTATGCTACAATAAAAATAACGAATGATAAAAGCGAAAAGCAAGGAAGCTACCCGCTTTTTATCTGATGAACAGTTGATAAAGTGAGGGATTATTATGACACCGACGATGGTTACGGCACTGGCTGCTTTGGGAGGCGTACTGGTGGGGGCACTGGTAGTCACTGTCGCTTTCGATTTGCGGATCCGCTACGATGAACGCAAAGAAAAGCGCCGTCGCCAATTGGACCACAAAGTTAAGGAAATTGAGACGCTGTTGGTATTGAATAAAAAAATCCAGGAAATCTTACAAAAGCGCTCAGCAACAATGGCGGAATACGTTAGTTTTGATGGATTTGATGATGCCTATATTACAGTGGATGACTATGTCTATCTGCAATCTTTTTCGGCCCAAAACAACTTCTACTTGCCCAATTACATCATTGAAGAATTTTTCAAGCAGATTGGCCAGCGAAAAGTGATTTTAACACCAGAAGAAACGGTAAATATTGGTGGCTATGCTTACAAGGGTGGTCGAGTCTTGCTGGAACATTTTTCCGATACACTGATGGAGTTGGTGGACGAACGCAAAGCCCAGTTAAAGCAGCTATCCAATGAAGAACTGACTTATTTTTCCCATTGATTTGCAGTGATCGTCATCTTTTCTCATATGAAAGGTGGCGGTCACTTTTTCATAAACAATGAAGAACTGTCCCACAAAAGCAGTTGGAAAATGAATTGGGGTTTTCATAGCCCAGCAAGCTATCTGCAAAGTAGTAGGAAAGTGGTACAATGAGACAGATTGGAGTGAACTGTGATGACCCAAGTAGTTGCTCACCGGGGAGCGAGTGGGACCCGGCCAGAAAATACGCTGCCGGCTTTTGCCGAAGCAATTCGTGTTGAAGCAGATGTGATTGAACTGGATGTTCATCTGTCAAAAGACGGTCACCTGATTGTAATGCATGATGAAGAAGTCGACCGAACCACTGATGGCAAGGGGCTAATTAGAGAAAAAACATTGGCAGAACTGAAACGGCTGAATGCTGGGAGCTGGTTTTCGCCAACCTTCAAAGCGACAAGAATTCCGACTTTAAATGAGGTCTTGAACTTGTTGCTGATGCGCAACTATCGCGGTGCGCTGACCATCGAAATAAAAACCGACAAATTCCATTATCAAGGAATTGAAGAAAAAATCAGTGAACTGATGCAAAGCCGCCAATGGCCGTTTGAGCATTGGTACTGTAGTTTTAATCTGCTTTCTTTAGAGATGATTCATGAGCTGGAACCAGACGCGCAGCTGGATTTCATCATGGGGACTGCCGAAAACAAGCCGGCGCAAGCCTTGGAGCGTCCCTTTATTGAGGGGATTCATCCGAAGCTGGACTGGGCAGAGAACCATGCTTCTCAGATTAAGGATTTTCCAATAGCAGTGCGGCCATGGACCGTAGATACCGAAGCAAATATCCGTAAGTGCCTTTTAATGGGCGTGACTGGGATCATTACCAATTACCCGGAACGCTGTCGTCAGGTAATTGCGGCTTATCGACAGGAGAAACGATGAAAAAAGTATTAGCAATCGTCGGACCAACGGCTGTGGGCAAAACGGCCCTCAGCATCCGGCTGGCAAAAAAGTTTAATGGAGAAATCATCAGCGGCGATTCCATGCAAGTCTATCGCGGGCTGGACATTGGCACAGCTAAGGTGACAGAAGCTGAAGCCGAGAAAATTCCACATCATTTGATTGACATCTGTGACATTCAAGAGAGCTATTCCGTCGCGGCTTTTCAAAAAATGGGGCGGGTAGCAATTGAGGACCTCACGGCTCGCGGAAAGCTCCCCATCGTGGTGGGAGGCACGGGGTTGTACATCCAAGCTCTGCTCTATGACTTCAGCTTGGGAGGCAATCAGGAGAATCAGGATCCCCTGTTGCGGCAAAAATACGAGACCTATGGAACAACTCATGGCAGTCAAGCACTGTGGGAGCTTTTGGCTCAAAGAGATCCAGCGGCGGCAGCAAAAATCCATTTCAACAATCAGCGCAAAGTGGTGCGGGCGCTGGAAGTTCTTGAACAGACTGGCCGTAGTATTACGGCGCCGGAGGTTTTGCCGGAAAAGCTGTACGATTATTTTTTGGTAGGCTTGAATACCGAGCGAGAGCTTTTGTACCAGCGAATCAATCAACGGGTAGAATTAATGTTTGCTGCAGGTCTCAAGGAAGAAGCGGAGTTGTTGCGGGAATTTGCAGAAACGCAAGCTGCTAAAGGAATTGGGTATCGGGAGTTTTTCCCTTACTTTCAAGGGGAAAGTGATCTGGCAGCCGTCAAGGAGCAGATCAAACAAGATTCCCGTCGCTATGCTAAGCGGCAGCTGACTTGGTTTAGAAATCGGATGGCACCTCATTGGGTGGATCTGGTGCAAGAGCCGGAGTCGGTTGTAAAATTGGAAGAAGAGATCAAAGATTGGTTGGGGGTGTAACATGGAAGCAAAACAGGAACGCGTAATATTAGTCGGAGTCGAGACGGAAGAAACGTGGAAGAACTTCGGTGAATCAATGTTGGAGTTAAAAGGATTGACCAAAACTGCCAAAGGGGAAGTCTGCTTCTCGTTGATTCAAAAACGACCGCAAGTCGATCGCCAGACGGTTATCGGCAAAGGTAAATTACAAGAGTTGGCGCAGCTGGTAGAGGCCCATGAGGCTGATCTGGTCATTTTCAACCACGAACTGACTCCACGACAAGGGGCGTTGATCCAAGAAATCGTGGGGGTGCCGGTAATTGACCGAGTACAGCTAATCTTGGATATTTTTGCTATGCGTGCCCGTTCAAAAGAAGGAAAACTCCAAGTAGAGCTAGCGCAGTTGGAATACTTGTTGCCCCGACTGACCGGTCAGGGGAAAAATCTTTCTCGTTTAGGTGGGGGGATTGGGACAAGAGGACCTGGTGAAACCAAGCTCGAAACTGACCGGCGCCACATTCGCACCCGTATTACCATCATCAAACGCGAGCTTAAGGAAGTGGCTGCACACCGGGAACGGACGCGTCAAAAACGGCAAGGACAAGTATTTCAGATTGGTCTGATTGGCTACACCAATGCCGGAAAATCTACTATTTTAAACATCTTGACTAGCGCAGATACTTATGAAAAAGACGAGCTGTTTGCGACTTTGGACCCGTTGACGAAGCGCTGGCGGCTACCGGAGGGCTTTGAAGTAACTGTAACCGACACCGTAGGATTTATTCAGGATCTGCCGACGCAGTTGATTGATGCTTTTCATTCCACTTTGGAAGAAAGTCGCAACATGGATTTATTGTTGCATGTGGTGGATGCTAGTTCTGAAGATCGACCGCAACAAGAAGAAACGGTCATGAATTTGATGGAGGAACTGGATTTGCAGCACATTCCATTGCTGACAATCTATAATAAAGCAGATCGAATCATCAAAGATCAATTTGTGCCGACGATGTTTCCCAATGTCTTGATTTCGGCAAAGAGTAGTCTTGGCAAACAAGAGCTGACCGACGCTATTAAGCTGCGATTGATGGAGATATTGACCCCTTATGTTGCAACAATTCCACAAACAGAAGGCGGAAAGTTGAGTCGGTTAAAACGAGAAACCTTACTTTTACGGGAAGATTATGTGGAACAAGAAGAAGCCTATCACGTAAGAGGTTTTGCAGAAGACGGCAGCTGGGTACTGCGCTAGAGCACGAGTAAGCAGGATCCGTCTTTTTCTTGAGAAGAGATGGATCTTTTTTGAATCAAAAAAATCGGAGGAAGATAAACATGAGTTGGACCGCAGGATTTGCACCGGAATTAGTAGAGAAAATTGAGAAAGCAGACCGCAAGATTGCTGGTCGTTTAGAGGAGTTTCGTCAAATTGCATTGTCAAATCAGGCGAAAGTGTTGGCGGCCTTCACTCATCAACAAATTTCTGAGACCCATTTTATGCCCTCTACCGGCTATGGCCATGATGACATGGGACGAGATGCACTAGAAGCAGTCTATGCTGAAGTGTTTGCTACGGAAGCGGCACTGGTGCGTCCTCAAATTGTTTCAGGAACCCACGCCATCGCCACCGCTCTTTTTGGAAGTTTGCGTCCCGAAGAAAAGCTCGTCTATATTACCGGGACTCCGTATGATACCTTGTTGGAAGTCATTGGATTAGCGGGTAATGGAATCGGAACGCTGAAGGAATGGGGGATCGAGTATGATCAAGTTGAACTTGAGGCAGATGGCAGTGTCAGCTTCGCCGGAATCAAAGAAAAGTTGACGCCAGAAGTCAAGGTAGTCGGCATTCAACGCTCCCGCGGCTACGCCAGCCGTCCTTCCTTTACCATTGCCCAGATCAAAGAAATGTGTGATTACGTGAAGAGCATCGCTCCTGATGTGACCATTTTTGTAGATAACTGTTATGGGGAGTTTGCTGAACTGTTGGAACCTACCCAAGTTGGTGCGGATCTGATGGCTGGTTCCCTGATTAAAAATCCTGGCGGTGGCATCGCCAAAACCGGCGGCTACATCGTCGGCCGCAAAGACCTGGTAGAACGCTGTGCCTATCAGCTTTCAGCTCCTGGGATTGGGATTGAAGGTGGCGCTATGCTCAATACGGTTTTTGATATGTTGCAAGGTTTCTTTTTAGCCCCTCATGTGGTTAGTCAGGCAATCAGCGGTGCGGTCTTTACGGCTGCTCTTTTGGAAGAGTACGGGATTGATTCCACCCCTCGTTGGGATGACCCAAGGACTGACTTGATTCAGCTAGTGGATTTAAAAGAACAAGCCGCGATGGTTAAATTTGCCCAGGCGATTCAAGCCTTTTCGCCGGTGGATGCCTTCGTAGCGCCAATACCCTCTTACATGCCTGGGTACGAGGATGATATCATTATGGCAGCGGGCACCTTTATTCAAGGAGCTTCCATTGAGCTTTCCGCTGATGGCCCCATCCGCGAACCTTATTCTTTATATGTCCAAGGCGGCTTGACCTATGAGCATGTCAAAATCGCTGTTTCCAATGCGGTCAATCGGGTGTATCATGGTGAGTGAGCAACAATGAAGGAAACGTTTTGAGCTTTCTTATTCGCAGGCCCAACACAACAAAAGGATGGCGACACTTATCTTGTGATCCTTTTATAAAGAGAATATAAGCAAAGACGAAACCAAAAAGGCGAGACAGTGGCAATTGGCCTGTCACCACCCTCCGAAGCCGACAATATCAAACGCGAGACACAACAAAAATTACAGCACAGACTGTTCTTGATTTCATCATTGATGTTATAGCCTGTCTTTTTGTTATCAAAGCTACTGGTTTTAGCTGTCAAAAGCGTGCCTTATGAATAATGTTTCAACTGACAAACAAAGCGCCGTGAGCTTATCGCCCACAGCGCTTTGTTTCCTGTTAGATGATGAGTTTAGTACAATTCGAGGTACTGTTCCCGCTCCCATTCAGAAACGGTTTGTCGGAAGGAAGCCCATTCCAGACGTTTGGCTTCTTGGAAGTTGGAGAAGATATGGTCACCCAATGCTTCTTTCATCACGACGTCAGTGCGTAGTTCTTTGATGGCGTTATGAAGAGTAGAAGGCAGATCCTGGATTTGTGCTTCTTTGCGCTCTTCTTCGTTCATGATGTAGATGTTGCGGTCAACGGCTGGAGGAGGTGTTAGTTTGTTGTTGATTCCATCGAGACCGGCTGCTAAGAGAACGGCCATTGCCATATATGGATTAGCAGAAGGGTCAACAGAACGCAGCTCCAATCGAGTAGACAATCCACGAGATTCAGGCACACGGATCAATGGGGAACGGTTGCGACCAGACCAGGCAACATAGACCGGTGCTTCGTAGCCAGGAACCAGACGTTTGTAGGAGTTTACCAATGGGTTACAAACTGCAGTGTAAGCCCGGGCGTGTTTCATCAAGCCTCCTAAGAAGTGGTAGGCTGTTTCTGAAAGCTGCATTTCTCCTTTAGGATCGTAGAAGGCATTCTCGCTGCCTTTGAACATAGACATGTTGCAGTGCATTCCAGAGCCGTTGATGCCAAAAAGTGGTTTCGGCATGAAGGTTGCGTGTAGACCATGTTTGCGGGCGATTGTTTTGACTACCAGCTTGAAAGTTTGGATATTGTCACAGGCTTCAACGACATTGGCGTATTTGAAGTCAATTTCGTGCTGGCCAGGGGCAACTTCATGGTGGGAAGCTTCCACTTCAAAACCGAGACTTTCTAATTCCAAAACAATGTCACGGCGGCAATTTTCACCTAAGTCAGTCGGAGCAAAATCGAAATATCCCCCGGCATCGTTTAGATCTGTTGTAATGTTGCCATCTTCATCTAATTTGAACAAGAAGAATTCCGGCTCAGGACCCAAGTTAAAGGAAGTGAAGCCCAATGCTTCCATTTTGTGTAATTGGCGTTTCAGATTGCCGCGGGGATCGCCGGCAAATGGCGTGCCGTCTGGATTGTAGATGTCACAGATCAAACGAGCAACTTTGCCGTGGTCACTTTCCCAAGGGAAGATCATCCAAGTAGAAAGGTCGGGATACAAGTACATATCAGATTCTTCAATCCGAACAAAGCCTTCGATAGAGGAGCCGTCGAACATCATTTTGTTGTCCAGGACTTTTGCCAATTGGCTGACTGGGACTTCAACGTTTTTGATCGTTCCCATGATGTCAGTGAACATCAAGCGCAAGAAGCGTACATTTTCCTCCTGTGCGATACGAGTGATATCGTCGGTAGTGTAATTTGATTTTGGCATTTGATCCCATCCTTAAGTTAGTTTTTTTATTTCCACAACAGTGACTACATCCGCGGCCCCTGTTGGTATGGATTGTTTTGATTCAAACCGCCCTGTGAGAGCAGCTCGTCATAAAAGATTCGACGCACATCATTGTCAGTCAGTGGCTTTTTCGCCTTGGCTTGCTGTTCTTGCTTTTGTTTCATTTGATAGGCATGCTTGATTCCCGCCATATTCAGACCGTCTGTCAAGTAGTCTTTAATCTCCAACAGAGTATCAATATCATTGAGGGAATACATGCGGCGGTTGCCTTCACTGCGCTCCGGGTGGATTAAATCTTGCTCCTCGTAATAACGAATCTGGCGAGCAGATAAATCTGTCAGCTTCATCACTGTGCCAATGGGGAAGACTGAGAGGGAACGGCGTAATTCTTTTTCGCGCATGAGGGTGCTCCTTTCCTGCAAAAGGTCCAGACCAGGTCTGGCAAGTCTTAACGAAACCCTTGTTGATTCAAGCAGTTTTTTGAAGCACCAACAGTTAGGTTCGTTTAACTTGTGATAACTATACCAACCGAGAAAAAATCCGTCAATGGCATATGTCAGGTTTTCTAACATAACAATCAAAAAAATATTCTGAAATTTTAGAAATGTTGATTTGCCGGGGGTTTTGTAAAAAGTAAAAGCCGAACGTTTATAAACTTTTTTTGAGAAAAAGTGGTTGATCTGCTTGTATAAGCCGAAAATCGATTGAAAGGAGTCCTGATTTCAATTGTTTTCCGAAATAATCTGCGCTTTTGGTAGAGTTTCACTTCTTATGAAAGTAGGCTGTTGGTCTATGTTAAAATAAATGGAGAATGTAAGTAGAAGATTTTTGGATGGGGGAGTTCATTTGCAAAGAAAGATTGCGCTGCTTTCAGATGTGCACGGAACAGTGACCGCACTGCAGGCAGTTTGTGACGAATTGAAAAGAGAAGAAATTACGGATTGTTGGTATTTGGGCGATCTGTTTTTGCCAGGACCTGGCGGCAGTGAGCTGCTGGAGCTATTGGCATCTGTGGGAACTTCTATTATCTTACAGGGGAACTGGGATAGCAGCATTCGAGAAATTCTAAACGGAGAATTTGATCTCGATGACCCCACTGATATTTATTTTGGCAAATTAGTGGAGTATTTGTTAGCACAGAAAAATTCAGAAAAAATCGAGGCAATCACTGTGGCATCGCTGACGGAGACGATCACTGTCAATGGCTTGCGAATTTGCCTCGCTCACCATACGCCGACTTGTAATTATGGCCGTTTTTTGGAGCAAAGTGCTGCGTCTGAGAACTTCGATGAGGCTGTACCAACAGATTGTGACATTTATATTTATGGACACATCCATCATCAATTGCTGCGCTACACGTCTGCTGACCAAGCCGTCATTAATCCCGGCTCAATTGGGCAACCCTTCTTACGACACGCACCGCTGTGTCAGGATTTGCGGGCGCAATACGCAATCTTGACGATAACCGATGAACAAGGCTGGTCCGTGGAATTTCGCAAAACGCCTTACGATGTGGAAGCTGAGTTGGCCTTAGCGGAGCAGCGAAATTTACCTTATTTAAGAATTTATGAAGAACAACTTCACACGAGTAAGATTCGCACCCACGATGCAGCTTATCTGGCGCCAATCAATGAAGCAATGGGGTATCGCGAGCAAGTTGAAAAGCGCTTTACCAACCAGCTTGCTAAACAGAAACCCCTTACTTGAAATTCCTACCCTTGACTTTTTTTTCGCCAGCTTGTATTATCCTACTTGGGCACCCTTGAAGAGGGTACACAAACTGTGATTTCAAAGCTCCCTATTCAAACGGATAGGGAGCTTTTTAAGTTTTTTGAAACCCGGAAGAGCAGTCAACGGGTTTTAAAAGGCATTGCAGCAGTGCTTCCAATGAAAAGATAGGCTAATGATTTTTATGATTGTTGGCTAGTCTTTGGCAGTGCAGATGATCCTTAACGGGATTCATTACTACAATAGGAAGAAGGAGTAGTTTTAATGACGAAATACATCTTTGTAACAGGCGGCGTGGTATCCTCCATTGGTAAAGGAATCGTAGCAGCATCTTTGGGGCGACTCTTGAAAAACCGCGGATTGAAAGTGACCATCCAGAAATTCGATCCTTATATCAACGTCGATCCAGGTACGATGAGTCCTTATCAGCACGGAGAAGTCTTCGTGACTGACGACGGCGCTGAAACTGACTTGGACCTGGGGCATTATGAACGGTTCATCGACATCAATTTGAACAAGTATTCCAACGTGACTACCGGTAAGATCTACTCTGAAGTCCTGCGTAAAGAGCGTAAAGGAGAATACTTGGGAGCGACTGTTCAAGTTATTCCTCATATCACCAACGAAATCAAGGAAAAAATCATGCGGGCAGCCAAGTTGACTGACTCCGATATTATTATCACTGAGGTTGGCGGAACTGTTGGCGATATCGAATCACTGCCGTTTTTGGAAGCCTTGCGTCAGATGAAAGCAGATGTCGGTGCTGACAATGTGATGTACATTCACACAACACTGATTCCTTATTTGAAGGCTGCTGGTGAAATGAAGACCAAGCCAACACAGCACAGCGTCAAAGAACTGCGGGGCTTGGGAATTCAGCCAAACATCTTGGTGGTTCGGACAGAATTGCCAGTAGAACAAGGCACGAAAAATAAATTGGCACAATTTTGTGATGTGGCACCAGAAGCGGTTATTGAATCCCGCGATGTAGAAACACTGTACTCGATTCCTTTGGCACTGCAAGCTCAGAAAATGGACCAAATCGTTTGTGACCATTTGAAAATTGATGCACCAGTTGCGGACATGACTGAATGGCGGGCACTGGAAGAAAAGGTATTGAATTTGAAGAAAACTGTTCGCATTGCATTGGTAGGTAAATATGTGGAACTGCCAGATGCATATATCTCTGTGGTGGAATCATTGAAACACTCCGGCTTTGCTTTTGATTCTGACATCTGCATCGACTGGATCAAGGCTCAAGACGTGACTCGTGAAAATGTCGATGAATTATTGAAAGACGCAGATGGTATCTTGGTTCCCGGTGGCTTTGGCGATCGCGGGGTAGAAGGTAAGATCGAAGCGATTCGCTATGCTCGTGAAAACGACGTACCTTTCTTGGGAATCTGTCTGGGTATGCAAATGGCCTGTGTTGAATTTGCCCGTAACGTTGTCGGCTTAGAAGATGCTGCTTCAGCAGAAACAGATCCGAACACAGCCAACAACATCATCGACTTGATGGCGGATCAAGAAAATATCGAAAATCTTGGTGGTACCTTGCGCTTGGGACTGTACCCATGCAAGCTGAAAAAAGGTACACAGACAGCGACGGCTTATGATGGCGAGGATGTTGTCCAAGAGCGCCACCGTCACCGTTATGAATTCAACAATCGTTACCGTGAAATCTTCGAAGACAACGGCATGACATTCTCAGGTGTTTCTCCTGATAACCGTCTGGTAGAAATCGTTGAATTGACGGACAAAAAATTCTTTGTCGGTTGCCAATTCCACCCAGAATTGATCTCTCGTCCCAACCGCCCACAACGCTTAATCAAAGCCTTTGTCGGCGCGGCGTTGGCAGATAAAGAAAGCAAATAAACAACTAGCATCCTTTTGCTGGTTTGATAAGTGAAAGCAGATTAAAAGAGAAACGGCGACCGCAGCAATAGTCGCCGTTTCTCTTATTTTGTCTTTGATAATTCATCAGCAAATAGTAAGGCCACATCGAAATAGTCGCCAACATGGCGCCTGCGTTGATTTTTCCGACGATCCCAACCTTTCGTATGGATATGATCGGCAGAATAGAAAAAATGGAGCAGACGATGACCACGAAATTGAGCCCAGGCAAAGGTTGCTGCTGCCTCCATATCAACGAAAACGGCACCTTGTTCTTTGCGATGCGCTAATTTTTTTGGCGTTTCCCGAAAAAAAGCATCTGTTGTCCAAGTAAGTCCTTTCTCATAGCGAATCTCATGACGTTGCAAAACTTTTTCCATCAAGTGAATGGCATGAGGATCCGCTTTGATGACATCAGCTGGCGGAGCGTAATGGTAACTCATTCCCTCGTCTCGTAAAGCTGCCGTAGGGAGGTTAATTTGATCGGAAGCCTGTTCTGCCTTTAACACACCGCAACTGCCAAAAATAATGAAATTTGTGATTCCTAAAGGAGCCAGGTCTTCCAACGTCCCGATGCAGGCGGGGCTGCCTACTTTTGCCAGCGTGACAAGTACATCAGGACCGGCTGGGCGAGACAATAAATAAATTGGTGATTTTCCATTGATACTTTTTGTATAGCCAATCGGACGAATTTGCTTTCTCTGGAGTAGATGAGTGATGATTTCTCCAGAGAAAGGACAAAGAATTGTTGTCGGGAGCGGTAATCGATAATCTAGTAGTACAACATCGGAATCATCTGGATTGATGATAGCCTTTGGAGTTGGATCGAATTCTTCTAATAACATGGCAGACTCCTTTCTAAAATCGGGATCAGCAGCCTAAAACGTTACATAAACAGTAAAAAGTCGTTATTTTCTATTAAGCAGCTGTCTAAGACTCTGTCTCTAAATTATCAAACCAGGACCATAAATAGCGCCTAACATATAAAAATAAACGGAAAAAAAGATAGCCTGCCGCCAATAAAAAGAAGGCAAAGTGCCAAGCGAACAGCTGCCACACCATTGCCGGAAAGGTAATAAAAACCGTTCGACAAACTTCAGGAGCTAACACAAACCAATAGAGTAAGTGACTTCCTATACTACTGCCGACTAGTAGATAACCGATAAAATAAATACTCTGTAAGGCGAACTCAATACTGATAATTTCGGTACGTTCGCCAATTAAACTCATGATTTTGAAATCTGCTCTTTGGGTCATAGCAAACAGTCGGAAGATTCGGTGACAATAAGCGATTAGAAGAACACCGGCGCACAAGATGACAAGCATCGCTAGCCCTTGGAATAGTCGGATGGGAAGTAGTGGTGTCTGGATCATCTGTATCAATGAGCCAGTTGTCTCATTATTTTCAGCAGCAGTTGTGACGATTTCTTGGTACCAATGCTCAAGCAAATAAAAGCCATTTACTCCACAGTAGGTAATTATTCCAAGTAAAAAAATCAGCATGCCACTGGACCAGACCCCTGGGGTGCGCAACAGGTTTTTACCAGCATTTCCTGCGACATAACCAGCTTTTTGGAAATTAGACATGGGCATCGTCATTTTTCAAACGCGACCAGACCTTTAGCCCATCTACCATTCCTTTGACATTGTGCACTCGCAGAATCTCGACATTATCTCTATCACAGGCAAACAAAGAAGCTGCGATAGTACCATAATCTCTTTTTCGGGGATTCGGCTCGTCTGTCAGATGTTCGATAGTTCGTTTGCGAGAAACCCCGTAAAGGACTGGAAAATCGCGAAAACGAAACTTTTCCGGCTCACGGATAATCGTGACATTTTCTGCGGGCGTTTTACCAAAACCAACACCAGGATCAAAACACAGTCGCTGCGGATTGATACCACTGGCTAGACAAGCTTCGTATTTTTCCAGATAGAAAGATTGGATGTCCTGGGCAACAGTCAATTCCTTGCGTCGAGGACGAGAATGCATGATGATAATCCCGATATGGGGCGCTTTGGCTAAGACGGCTAGCATTCCCGGCGTGTCCAGTCCGCGGATATCATTGATGATGTCACAGCCGGCAGCAATAGCGGCTTCTGCAACTTCTGGAAAATAAGTATCTACTGATAGGGGAACAGAGGTGGTTTTCTTCAATTCTCGAATCACTGGTACGATACGAGCGATTTCTTCTGCCGGTGACACTTCCACATAACCTGGTCGAGTGGACTGGCCACCGATATCCAAAATGGCGGCGCCGTCAGCGATTAGTTGTTGTGCATGAAGTAGCGCCTCGTGGGTATCAAAATGTTCACCACCATCAGAAAAAGAATCTGGTGTGACGTTTAAGATGCCCATTACTTGATATTTTTTTGTAAAATCAACCATGTTCTTCACCTCGTAGTTGTTCAATAAGTGCCAGCAGTGCTTGTACCCGTGGACTGTAGCCATCTCGTTGTGACTGAGGCAACTGCGCCAGCGTCTTTTTTTCAGTTGGCAACCAAAAGATTCGATCGAAGCCGTAGCCCATCTCGCCTTTTTCAGAAACAATTTCCCCTGTCAAGGTGCCCTCTGCTGTCAGAAAATCCTCGGAGGAGCGATAATAGACGAGGCAGGCATGCAAATGGGCTTTTCGTGATGCAGCAGTATTTTCAAACAAGGAAAGGATTTCTTGATTTTTGGCCCGGTCACTTTCGCCTTTAAAAAAACGACTGGTGTGAAGGCCCAACAAGTTGGGAAAAGCTGTCAGCTCAAGACCGCCATCGTCGGCAATGACTGGTCGGCCTAGTAAATCAGCATAAAAGGTAGCCTTAATCAGAGCGTTTTCCAGATACGTCGAGCCATTTTCTGCGGGAGCATCCGGTAAAGAGGAAAGAAAATCAGTCACCGGTCGCAACCGAACCGTCGGGGCCGCTTCTCTTAGTCCTCTGCGCATTTCCTCGAGCTTTCCCAAATTATGTGTTGCAACAATCAGCTCCATTGAATGAGTTCACCTCCAGAAATAACTTCGTGGGATTACTTATGAACGAATTGCCAATAGAAAATCATCTTTTTGTTCACGGTCTTCATTGAAGCAACCGGAATAATAGAAGGTTTTCGTTTTAGATTGGGGACTGCGAACGCCCCGCATCGCCATACACATATGCTCGGCTTCGATAGCGACAGCTACTCCTTTGACCGGGATATGGGCTTCCAATTCCTGACCAATCATCTTGGTCAGGTTTTCTTGAACAGACGGACGGCGGGCACAATGTTCCACCAAGCGCGGCAGTTTTGAAAGACCAATCACTTTATTTTCTGATGGAATATAGGCGATGTGGACGTGGCCAAAAAAGGGTAGTAGGTGATGCTCACACATCGAATAAAAGAGAATATCCTTAACTACGACCATTTCGCCAGCACTTTCAGAGTCAAATAATTTATAGTCATCAAACTCGTTGTTCAGTCCACTGAACACTTCTGCATACATGCGAGCAACTCGTGCCGGGGTTTCTTTTAAACCGGACCGTTGGGGATCTTCTCCGACAGCTGTCAGTATTTCCGTGACGGCTTTTTCAATAATTGCTTGTTCTTCCATCCTTACCACACCTTTTCACTTTTTCGTACTTCTGAGCGATTTCCGGAAGCGGTGATCCACTCGGTTAGCGGGCGCCCCAGTAAGTTTTCATCGGGGTAGATATCTTGTAGGGGAACCAACACAAAAGAACGCTTGGTCAGCTCTTTGTGAGGAATCGTCAATTGTGGTGTATCCATCACAAGATCTCCCAGTAAAAGAATATCAATATCTACCGTACGAGGCCCCCAGTGAATTTCTCGAGTTCGCCCCAATGCGGCTTCGATACGATGAATCTCTGCTAATAACATTTCCGCAGGGAGCTGGCACTCGATTTGAAGCACCGCATTTAAAAAATCATCTTGAGCCACTGGACCATAGGGATCAGTTTCGTATAGCTTGGAGGACTGTAAAACAGTGACTCCCTCTAACTGATCCAATTGGTCGCGGGCGGCAGTTAGGTTTTTCAAGGAATCACCCATATTGGAGCCCAGAGCCAAATAGCCAATCATTTGGGGAACCTTCTTTCCAGCTGCACCTCAACATTGTCAAAGGTGCCGGGCATTGGTACCCCGTATTTACGCACCCGTACCAAGGCACTAGCCAACTGCTGAGAAAAATCGGCTTCGATGTCATCTAAAAGAGCAGAAGCGACAGCCTCAATCAAGTTGAAGGAGCGAGTAGTGATCGTTTGGCTGATTTTTTCATTTACCTCCGCATAACTCACCGTATCAGCAACGTCATCGCTTTTACCAGCTTTGGCTAAATCAAGGCGTAATTCGATATCGACCTCTAGTTGTTGGCCCAAAACCCGTTCTTCAGGCAGGACCCCATTTTTCGTATAAAATTTCAGATTGTTGATTTTGATCAAATCCACCAAAACAACCTCCAATCACAGTTTGGATAGAAAGCGACACAAATAGCCAAGTGTTGCATTAGACCATTGGCCGCAAACTATCATTGGGCTTATTATACCAAGAAGCAGCCGCAAGTCGACTGTTTCCGGCTTTTTTAAAGATTTACGGGGCTTAAACAGTTGCTTTAGTTATTTTTTCTATCAGGCAGACCGCTTTCTTTGTTTTAACAATCATTAGTTTTCTGAAAAAAGCCGGAAAATTTCGCTATTTTATTGTAAATCAGCTAAGAAAAAGTCGGTAACACTAGCGCTTAGCGGATAAGTTTGCTAAAATATAAGCGTTGGTTAAGTCAAGGCTTAACAAATAAAGTACTCAATTTTAGGAGGAATTTTATCATGCCAGTAGTATCATCAGCAGAATTTCTGAAAGCAGCTCGTAAAGGCGGCTATGCAATCGGCGGTTACAACACAAACAACTTGGAATGGACACAAGCTATTTTGGAAGCTGCAGAAGCTAAAAAAGCGCCAGTTCTGATCCAAACATCTATGGGTGCTGCTAAATACATGGGCGGCTACAAAGTTATCAAAAATATGATTGAAAACTTGGTTGAATCCATGAATATCACAGTTCCAGTTGCTATCCATTTGGACCATGGTGACTACGATGCAGCTATGGAATGTATCGAAGTTGGCTACACTTCAGTTATGTTCGACGGCTCTCATCTGCCTTTTGAAGAAAACTTGGCAAAAGCTCGCGAAGTTGTTGCAGCAGCACATGCAAAAGGTATCGCAGTAGAATGTGAAGTTGGTTCTATCGGCGGTGAAGAAGACGGAATCATCGGTGCTGGCGAATTGGCTGACATTGAAGAATGTAAACAAATGGTAGCTACAGGGATTGACTCTTTGGCTTGTGGTATCGGTAACATCCACGGTGTTTACCCTGAAAACTGGCAAGGTTTGGCATTTGACCACTTGCAAGAAATCGCTGACGCTGTTGGCCATGAAGTACCATTGGTATTGCACGGCGGCTCAGGTATCCCTCAAGAACAAATCCAAAAAGCAATCTCTATGGGTATCTCTAAAGTCAACGTAAACACTGAATTCCAATTGTCATTTGCTAAAGCAACTCGTGAATACATCGAAGCTGGCAAAGACCGCGAAGGTAAAGGCTTTGACCCTCGTAAATTGTTGGCACCTGGTAAAGCTGCCATCATTAAAGACGCTGAAGAACACATCGACTGGTTTGGTTCAGCTAACAAAGCATAATCTAACATTTGCATGATAAAAATCCCTGCTTCTGATAGAGGCAGGGGTTTTTTCTATTTTCTGAGAAAGTCATTTCGGCTGCTAAGGCCAACAAGCGGGAAGCCTTCTTACAAATTGTGGCCTGTGGGTTGTTACTATCAGCTCAGAGGGGGGAAAAGATTATTTCTTCAATACCGCCAAGGCGGCCGCTGGGATTTCATCTTCAAAGACCTCTTCATAAGTCTCCACGTAAGCTCCTTTATTTTTCAACTTCAGGTAATGACCCACTTTTAGCTCGCTCATACCGGAAAATTCGATGGTTCTGGTTTGACCGTCTTTGTCCACTGCAGTTTGCCGATAAGTAGCGGTGCCGTAGCCGTTGACTTCATCGGCTTTTTTGGTTTTGACATAGACTTCACCTTCTGCTACCAGGGGATTGAAACGGTCAATGATGCCAGCGATTTCCCCACCACTGTTCTTGGTAAGCTGAGGAATCACCAGTAGTGCACCGCCAATTAATGTGCCGCCTGCGAGTAGTGTAATGAACAATTTTTTCATAGTTAATTCTCCTTTGGTTTGTTTGTTGCTTGCCCAGGGGCAGCTCAACTTGATGTTCTTATCTTATCAAGGAGAAAATCGTGTGATATCGGCCTTGAGAACCAGTTTACTCTTACACTTTCGTCATTTTATCTCTCTTAGGTAAAAGAATAAACTTGTCAATAGCGATTCGATGCGCTATGATGCAATCAAATCACTGTTTGCAGGGGGACGCATTTGGCGTTGAGAAGGTAAAACCTGACCCTTTGAACCTGTTGGCTAACACCAGCGTAGGGAGCAACGTCGAGCGCAGTCTTGTAGCTTTCAGCGGCTACCGACCCAGCGGATTCAGACATCTTCCTATTGCGGGAAGGTGTCTTTCTTTTTTGCAAGGTGATTGTCAGAAAATCGTCAGCTTATTTACCAAAGCAGTGAGAATCAGCCTAAACCTAAAGGAGAACAAGCAAATGATGAAAACAGCATTGACCATCGCCGGCTCTGATTGCAGCGGCGGTGCAGGGATCCAAGCGGACTTGAAGACATTTTCGGCTCACGGTGTTTTCGGGATGTCTGCTATTACCTCAGTTGTCGCAGAAAATACGGTGCGGGTAATCAGCGTACAAGATATCACTCCCGAAGTCATTCAGCAGCAAATCGATGCCGTCTGTGAAGATATTTTTCCTGATGCCGTCAAAATCGGCATGTTGTCAGGAGTGGAGACGATGAAAGCCGTCGCAGAAAGCCTAGAAAAATGGCAGCCACAAAATATTGTATTGGACCCGGTAATGTATGCGAAAAATGGTGCGCCATTGATGGCTCTGTCTGCCATCGAGACCTTGATTGAAAAAGTGCTGCCCTTGGCGACGTTGATCACGCCAAATATCCCGGAAGCTGAGCATATTGCCGGGATGAAGATCGAATCACTGGAACAGATGAAAGAAGCCGCCGCTGTGATTCAGCAACGCACCGGTGCCGCGGTTTTAGTAAAAGGGGGGCATGCAGCAGGGGATGCCACCGATATTTTATTTGATGGGAAAAGCTACTATAGTTTCAATTCTCCTCGGATCGACACGAAAAATACTCATGGTACCGGGTGTACCTTGTCTTCAGCAATCTGTGCCCAGTTGGCGTTGGGAGCGGAGATAAAAGAAGCCGTAGCTAGTGGAAAAGACTACATCACACAGGCAATCCGCTATTCGTTGCCATTAGGAAAAGGACATGGCCCTACCAATCACTTTTGGAAATTTTTTGCAGCAGAATAAACCGAGTTCAGTTAACACCCGTCGATTTTCGGCGGGTGTTTTGCTAGAAACGAAGACCGCTAGCGAGTACCAAACACTTAGTTATAAGGAAACCAGTTGTTATTTAAATAAAAAAAGAGTTATCATTTAGGATCACCACAAGCAGTTAGCTCGTGAATTTTTGAAGGAGCTGCGGCAGCGAGCAAGGGGATTTACTGTTTAGAAATGACAGTGCCTGTGTTAAAATCGAAAGTGAATGTAGTCAATACATACCAATAAAAAAACGTGATATAAGGTGACGATAGATGAAAAAAATAAAAATTCGCGGTGGCCGTCCATTGAAGGGCGAAGTCACCATCAGCGGTGCAAAAAACAGCGCCGTGGCACTGATCCCAGCTGCGATTTTGGCAGATTCGCCGGTGACTTTAGAAGGCGTACCGGATATTCAAGACGTCCATTCTTTAATTGAGATTCTGGAAATCATGGGAGTGCGCACAAACTTTTCTGACAACACCTTGATGATTGATCCCACCGACATCGTGTCAATCCCAATGCCGAGTGGTAAGATCAACAGCTTGCGGGCGTCTTATTACTTTATGGGAGCATTGCTGGGGAAATTCGGCGAAGCAGTTGTCGGTCTGCCGGGGGGCTGCTATTTAGGCCCTCGCCCTATTGACTTGCATATTAAAGGCTTTGAGACTCTCGGTGCACAAGTGACCAACGAGCACGGGGCAATGTATCTGCGAACGCAGGACAAAACCCTTCATGGGGAACGAATCTTTTTGGATATGGTATCCATCGGCGCCACCATCAATATCATGCTGGCAGCGGTCAAAGCAGAAGGCCGAACGATTATCGAAAATGCTGCCCGGGAGCCAGAAATTATCGACGTAGCGACCCTTTTAAACAACATGGGGGCGAAGATTCGCGGTGCCGGTACCAATGAAATTAGAATTGAAGGCGTAAAAGCACTTCATGGCTGTCGACATGCGATTATTCCCGATCGCATCGAAGCCGGTACCTATCTGGCTTTAGCCGCTGCGGTAGGTGAAGGAATCAAAGTAAACAACGTCATTTATGAGCATTTGGAAAGCTACATTGCCAAACTGGAAGAGTTAGGGGTGCCGATGTCGATTTCCGAAGATACCATTGAAGTTGGAACAGCCACGGATTTGAAACCAGTTGTGGTAAAAACCTATCCTTATCCGGGATTTGCTACCGATTTGCAACAGCCCATCACGCCACTTTTAATCAAAGCCGGTGGTACCTCAGAAGTTATCGATACGATTTATTCCAAACGAATCAACCATATTCCGGAACTGAATCGCATGGGGGCAGACGGACAAATCGAAGGCAACATGATGATTATCAATGGTCCAACAAAACTCCACGGAGCCGAAGTCGTGGCTAGCGATTTGCGGGCAGGAGCTTGTTTGGTAATCGCCGGGCTCATGGCGGATGGTGAAACGACTATCACAAATGTAGAATTTATCCTGCGGGGCTACGACCATATCGTCGAAAAACTCACAGCATTGGGTGCAGACATCGAAATGATCGAGTTAGATGAATGCCAATGATTTACGGTGAAGAGCTGACAAAAAAAGACGAGGTGGCCCATGGCTGATTATTTGACAATGGCGGAGTTGGAAAACAAAACCTTAAAGGAAATTTACAACTACGCAAAGCAATTCAAGATTCCTTATTACAGTCAGATGAATAAAAAGGAATTGTCCCTGGCAGTTATCCGCGCACAGGCTGAGAAACAGGGCTTTTATTACATGGAAGGAATCTTAGATATCATTGGGCAAGAAGGTTATGGCTTTTTACGGCCAATCAACTATGGCCCCAGTGCTGAAGATATCTATATTTCTTCTTCGCAAATTCGACGTTTTGGTCTTCGCAATGGAGACAAGGTAGCCGGAAAAGCCCGGCCACCTAAGGAATCCGAGCGTTATTATGGATTGATGCACGTAGAGTCTGTCAACGGCAAAGATCCTGAAGAAGCCAAACAGCGTCCGCATTTTCCGGCACTCACTCCCTTATATCCGCAAAGACAACTACAATTAGAAACCACTTCGGGACGTCTGGCTACCCGCATGATTGATATTTTCGCACCAGTGGGCTTTGGTCAACGAGGCTTGATCGTCGCCCCACCAAAAGCCGGAAAAACCAGTATCTTAAAAGAAATTGCCAACGGGATTACCGATAATTATCCCGAAGTAGAATTAATCGTACTTCTCATCGACGAACGACCAGAGGAAGTCACCGATTTGGAACGCAGTGTCAAAGGGGATGTGGTATCTTCGACATTTGACTTGCAGCCGCAAAACCACACGCGGGTTTCTGAGCTGGTCTTAGAGCGAGCCATGCGTCTGGTTGAAGATAAGCGGGACGTTGTCATTCTGATGGACAGTATCACTCGATTGGCTCGCGCTTACAATCTGGTTGTTCCTCCCAGCGGTCGGACACTAAGCGGCGGGATTGACCCGGCGGCATTATACAAGCCAAAGAAATTTTTCGGTGCCGCCCGTAATATTGAAGAAGGCGGCAGCCTCACCATCTTAGCCACTGCCTTAGTGGATACCGGCAGCCGCATGGATGACGTGATCTACGAGGAATTCAAGGGAACCGGTAACATGGAACTCCACTTATCTCGGGAACTCTCGGAGCGTCGCATCTTCCCAGCCATCGACATCAAGCGTTCTGGTACCCGCAAAGAAGAATTGCTGATGACGGCAGCTCAGTTGGATGAAACCTGGAAGCTGCGCAACAATATGATCGGTGATGCCTTGGAATATACGGAACAGTTCCGCCAACTTCTGAAGAAAACCAAGAACAATCAAGCGCTCTTTGAAGCATTTTCCGAAGTTTCTTTCGGTCGTAAAAATAATAGCCGGAATCAAAAAAGATAATTGCATCTGATTTTGAATCATGGTAAGATGTTCATGTTGTAAATCAGACAAAATGAACTCTGGTGCAGCAGATGGACCAGGGCAAAGGAGCGAAAACGACTATGAAAAAAGATATCCATCCGGATTACCATCCAGTTGTATTTATGGACTCAACAACAGGTTTTAAATTCTTGTCAGGTTCTACTAAATCTTCACAAGAAACTGTTGAATGGGAAGACGGCAACACTTATCCGTTGATCCGTGTCGAAGTTACTTCCGACTCTCATCCATTCTACACTGGCCGTCAAAAATTCACCCAAGCAGACGGACGCGTGGACCGTTTCAACAAGAAATACGGTCTCAAAGACAAGAACGCTGCACAATAAGAAAAACGCTGATATATCAACGTTTAGCAGACTATCTGATAGGGATAGTCTGCTTTTTTTCGCTTTTGACCATACTTTTGACCTTCTGCAAATTTTCTTGATTTTCCTCTGTGGAACTCATGAAATCTGCAAAGCGATTTGCCGTTTCTTCTGTCTGTCGTTTCGTAACATGGGTATAGATGTCCATAGTCGTTTTAATATCTGTGTGACCAAGTCGAACTTGAACTTCTTTGAGTGAAGCACCGGATTCAAATAGCAGACTACAATGAGTATGACGAAAGCCATGAGGTGTGATCCGTTTTAAGTTGTTCTCTTTTATAATGATTTTTAAGTTGTGATTTACATAGTCTAAATACAATGGTTTATTTTCTTCTGATACAAATAGGAGTTGTTCCCCATTTTTTGCCGGTTTGATTCCCATTTTTAGAAAATATTCTTTTTGCTTCAATTGCCATCGTTTAATCACTTGTAATGTTTCAGAGTCTATCGAGATTGTTCGAAGGCTCTTTTCTGTTTTTGGAACTTGAAATTTAATTTCCCATTTGTCACAAGTAGCTAAGGTTTGTTTGACGGAAAGGGTTCTTTTCTCAAAATCAATGTCTTTCCAACGTAAGGCTAAGAGTTCACCTTTACGTAATCCTGTAAAAGCTAAAATCCGAAAAATCGGATAAATCGGATCTGGATAGTTTTTCGCAATTTCGAGGAACTCCAATAGTTCTTCCTTTTCATAGTAAGGTGCGGAATAGCGTTCTTCGTCAATTCGCTTCTTACGTTTTGGACGAATCACAGCGTCCATGGGATTATTCCGAATAAGACGTAAACTCAAAGCATATTTTAAAATGGAAGAAGTCAAACCAATCAAATTGGAATACTTTTTGTAGTAGCTGTACCAATGATTTACTTGTTTTTGACAGTATGGAATTGAAATTCTTGAGATTTTCAAATTACCAAAGAGAGGGAAGATATGCTTTTTGTAAGCTAATTTTTGGGCGACATAGGTACTTTCACGAACCGTATTTTTGTATTGTTCAAACCACTCATCTGCCAATTCTGAAAAAGGACGTTGTGAATCTGTCACTACATCATTTTCTTCTACTTGTACCATCAAGCGATTGTAAGCTTTTCTGGCTTCTTTCGATGATTTAAAACCACGTTTTGTGGTATATTTCTTTTTTCCTGTAACAGGATCAATGCCAAGATAGGCTTTGAACATATAGGCGATTGTGCCATTTTTCTTTTGATATTTTTTGATCATAATTGTCTCCTTTGATTCACTCGCCAGTATATCAAAGAGAAGATTGACTCCTTTCTTATGGGTATCATAGGCAGCCACAACAGGTAAGTCAAGGCTAGATTTTCAGACTATCTAAAAATAGTTTTACATCTTCACGGTCAAATCGAGTTTCTTTCCCAAAAGGAATGATTTTTAAACCATGATTAATCCAGCTATTGAGGCGAGTATCCCCAATTTTTAGGTGTTGCTTTAATTGTTTCCTTGTTGGATAGGGAGGCAACTCGTTTAAGTTTGATTGTTGTGCGCTTTCTTCCTCAATTTTTTGCTTTGTTAATTGAACAAGTTCTTCAATTATTTCTTGATTAAATTCAATCGGTACAGTAACAGTCATATTTTTACCTACTTTCGAGATTCATTTTTTTATTTTTGTATAGCGAACAATGCTTTCTTGAAAATCCATCTCTTGTTCAGGATTTCCACCTTCATTTACAGCACTGTAAAAAATTGGGCGCCTTACGAGGTACTCATTGGTATATAGCACGTCTTGGTTGGTGGTATCAAAAGGTTGCTCCACCAGTTGTTTTGTGACGCTGGGTATTTTGAGGTTGCGGGATTTGAAGAAGGCTTTTTTCTTATGCTCTTTCATATCCAAATCCTTATCGAAATATTTGCTGATGTAGCGCCCACGATTTTCGATACTATCCACATCGATCTTGTTGATTTTGACAAATCCATGTCCCCAGATGGTAGTAAGGCGATTGACGGAGATAAAAGAAAAGTCAAACAGGATAATGTGGTAATGGATCGCACCTCGTTCTTGTTTTTCCCACGTGGCAAGGTATTTTAGGTTTGCCTTTTTTGTGTGATAGAGTTCGTAATTGAGTCGTTTGATAAATTTTTTGAATTCATTGTTCGCATAGGAAATGTCTTGAATGTTTTCTCTGAAAGTGAGGGTTAAAAATTTCGTCTGATTGTCAAAGTTTGTGTCCACGAGTCGGGCAATTTCAAAACGCATATTTTGATAGTATTTTTGTTTTCGCTTTAAACTGTCGTATTGTCCTTGAGCAGATAATTCATCATAGTTTCTTCTTTTATCGGTAGTGGTATTTTCTTCTTCATAAAGCCAAGCGAGTTCTTTTTTTCGTTTTGGATTGGTTTCATTTTTGTCTGTTTTTTGTTTGGGAGTAATGATTGCTTCATAATCATAAATTTCAAGGTACGTGGGAGTTTCAATGATTTTCTGATTATAAGCGTTCAAAAATCATCACTCCTTGATGTGTATTCAATTGTCAAAGAACCATCATTTTTCGCCTGATGTTGTTCTATAAATCAAGTTAAGGGGAAGTCCTGCAAAGCAGTCCTTCCAGCCTATGGATTTATTGGGCGGTCTTAACGGACAGAAACGGCTCTGTGGGCGCTGCCCCGCCGTTCCCGTCCTAACCACCCAACAAACCCATAGGAGAATTAGATTTGTGAAGTATTGCCTTGTTTTTTCGGAATCAAAGTTGCCGCATCTGCCGTTGCTGATAAACCGTAGCTGACGAATTGACCATTTGAACGTCCCCAAGGAGAAATTTCTAAATTAGTAAACGTAACCATGGCTAGACCTTGTTGAGTAAGCTCTTCAAGAGTAATCACAGGCTGTTCAGATTTGACTTTGACACTGATTTTCTCGTAGCGGAGTTTAGGTAGGATACATTCGTAACTCCAACCTAGAATTTCTCCGTCTTTTTGCCAGCGAGTAACATTGACGACTTGGTATTCTTTTTCGAGTTTTTCTTTTGGTAAAGTGAGATCATTGATTTTGATTGGCATAATAGCCCTCCTTTTTAATATACGATAATTTATACGTTTGGTTTAAAAAAATATAGACGGCCATCTATGATTTGTATTTTATACGTTTGTTTATACGAAGTCAAGTGATTTTATCAAAAAATGTATACGAAATTTTATACGAGTGATATAATAAGTAAAAATGACAAGGAGGAAGTAATCTATGTTTGGCTTATTACAACCTGATAAAGTGAAGGTAGGACAACGAATCAAAGAAATCAAAGAAAGTATGAATCTTTCCTTTACAGAGTTAGGCAATCGCTTGGGTGTAAAGAAACCAACAATCAGTTCCTATGTTCAAGGCTATGCATTGGCCCCTGAAAGTGTCATTAATCAATTATCTAGTATTAGTGGGAAACCGGTAGGATGGTTTTACTTTGGTGATATTGAAGAATATATTGCGGACTATTTGCAGTTAAAAGGGCAGAACAGGATTGTGCAAGAACATCCAGAAGTTGTGAAAGCAATCAAAGAAGAGTTTTACACTGGGGAGTTTAAAAACCCGGCATGGGAAAATGAAGTTGGTTATCCATGTGAGGAGTTTATGGATGATTATTTTTATGAATTACAGCAAGAAGTAATCAAGAAAGAAATCCAGAAATTGACAACTTATGAAATCAATCAGTTGCCGATTGCCGATGAATTATCTAAACAGAAGAAAGATGAGGCAGTCACCGTTATTACGAGTGGAATCATCGAATACATGGATGTAGCCGGTGAATTTAATTATGAAAAAAAAGATGATATGATTAAGATGGTTAAGCAAGAAGTCGATAAGTACGATTTTTTTGCGGATAGTAATTTTGAAAATCAGTATTTAGTGGGGAAACTAATTAATATCTTGGCAGATCAACAAAAAACTGGAGAATTAATCAATCGATTGTCCGAAGAACTGACGAATAAATCTTTTTCTGGACGGTTTGGAGGAGAAGAATTGATAGAGGCATTTGAAACGTTACGTCCGGTACTAATCCGAATTTATAGTAAAGTTACTACGGATGAATTGGAGGATTGGTTTAGAGAGGATATTCTCTAGTACTGGGATAATTTTCCATCAAAAAAACTCCTTTTGTATAGTGAATTTGAGCAGAAGAATTAATCCTGCTAGCTTCGTTATACTAGGGAGATACATTGGTACTTATACTAGAATAAAAATGTGTTTGGCTATTTATTCCTATTTTTAACGTACTTTAAGATAATATAAAAACCATGAATGTTAAATAAAATCCATTCAAGTAAAAAAATTACCAGAAAAATTGTAGAATCCGTCCATAAAAACAATAGGTAAAATAGCAGAATATTTAAACTTATTACTCCATAAAAGTATTTGGGAGGGATTTTTTTTAGCCTATTCATTTGATTTATTTTCACTCTCTTTCGCTTTCTTTTCTTGCCTTTTCACAGTGAAATAGCAGATTGGAAGAATCGGACCAATAGGTAATAATATTATTGAGATTAATATAAGTGTTAAGCAAAATAGAAATTCGTCTTTTTTGTCGTATTCCCCAAATTCAGGTTCCTTATTTTCTTTGATTGTTTCATTCAATTTATCTAGCTGTCCTTTATATTCTTGAATCCGTTTTTGGTTACGTTCGATTTTTTCTCGGAGTTCTTCGTTATCTTTTAGCAAATCATCAATGGATAGTTTATATAATTCTGATAAAGAAATTAAGTTGTCTATTGATGGATAAGAACGATCATTTTCCCAGCTGGAGATTGATTGGCGGCTAACATGTAACTTCTCGGCTAAATCCAATTGGGAAATTCCATGTGTTTTTCGCTGAAACTTTAAAATACTACCCAGACTCATATTTTCCTCCTATAGCTTTGAATTTATTTTAGTATACTTTATTTAGTTAAGATAAATAAGAAGGTTTTGCTTTACATTTCTCTTTTTTTATCTATTTTACGCTTTACATATTGAAAAAGAAGTAGTTATAAAGAGAAATTCAAGGGTGAGGATAATGTTATTACGGAGAATGATTTGAATGGTAATGAACGAGTTCGTATCAGTATCAATTTGTTTGATGCTAGATTCAACTTAAGGATTATTTTTCAATGTACTTGGTCTTTTGAAAGAGAAGTCAAAAAGGCAACTTTCTATTTTTATAAGTACTTTTAAATTCAAAATTGTGAAAGTCTCTAGCTTAGCGGGTATATGGATAAAACAAGAGAACGGATATATGTAAAGAAAAATGAAGTAACGTAAAGGATAAACTGCTTTTAAACGAACTTTTCGTATAATAACATTAATTTGTTACAAAAATAAAAATGCGAAAAGAGGACGTGTTCTTATGAAAAGACAGATTGTAATTGCTGGAACAGTAGCATTAGCTACTTTATTTTCAGTGACAGTACCATCAGGCGTGAGTCTAGTAAACGCAAGTGAAATTCCTAAGGTAGAAGTCAAAACGGGTCAAAATGGTAAATTTATTGGGGGTAGTAACGTTACTTTATCTGAAGGATCAAATATTAGTGATAAAAGTATCCAATACGAGAATGTTTTAAGGACAGATGATTCAATTTATTTTAAAGATATTAATAGTCTGACCACTTTTGCCTCAGATAATAATTTATATTTGCCTATTAACTTGGAACCTTATTTTTATGAAGATTCGCAGGGAAACATTCAATTAGATTTAAATAATCAAGACTTGCGAACTAAACTACATCTAACAGATAAAGATTTGCGAGATTTGTCAATCTTAAATCAAGAGACACAGTCTTTAGATCAATCAAATGCAAGAGGGTTTGTGGGGCTTCATATTAAACTAGGATCAAAAGTTAGAGGAATGTCAGCTGTGGTTGCTGGAGGGTTTGCTGCTGGATATTGTGGATTTTATCTGAAAAAATTTGCAGTTAATCCAGTAACCGCTGGAGTAGTTGGGGCAATTAGTGCCGCTATTGGCGGAACTGTTGGGTGGGCTGTGAATAATCATTTAAAGCAAGTTGACGTTGGGGTGGACATACCTGGTATCTCATTGAGTTATACGGTTAAGGTCCCTTGATAGAATGAGAACAATTAAGAAAAATTTGAAAAGATATTTGCATATATTTATGTTAATCATAACTCTTGTGTGCTTTTTCATAACCTATGTATTTAATATTTCTGGATTAGTGATGTTTTTAATCATTGGTATCCCATCTGTGTTAACGGGATACTTATTTGCAAAAAAAAGTGAGAGCTGTAGATAAAGCTTGGAGCTTAAGAATACAGAATGTTGAGTATGACTGATAATAATGTATATTATTTGCTTATAATTCCTTTGGCTATTTTTTCGATAGCCGAAGGAATTTTTTCTTGAGCTAATGTTAACTTGGCAAAATAAGGAGTTGTTATGAAAGATATATTAACAAATCATATTAAGTCATTGTTGTATTTAAATGCGAATAAAAAAACATATAAAAAATAAGATGTAAAGTGAAACTGGGGGATGTAAAGAGTAAACTGCTTTTAAATGGACCTTCTACATAATAATATTAACTTGCTTCAAAAATAAAAAAACGAAAAGAGTGTGGATGTGTTATGAAAAAAACGATTTTGATTGCCGGGTCAGTGGCGTTAGCTACTCTACTTTCAGTGACTGTACCGTCAGTAACAAGTGTGGTATACGCAAGCGAGACAGCTAAGGTAGAACTTGAATCTGTGCGAGAGGATAAATTTATTGGAGTTTCTGATGATCAATTGAAAAAACTAGGATTTAATGATCAACAGATTGGGAACTATCATACTAACCTAGAAAATCCAGTCATGATAGAAAATGGCTTGATAGAAAACAATGGACAATCAGGAGAACGAGGGAAATTCACTTGGGCAGTAAAACTAATTCGAAAAGCTTATAATTTATTACCAGCTTCTGTAAAAGCATATATCGTGGCTCATTCATCATTAGATACTTTATTAAGTTTTATTGAGAATGCTACAGGAACAATTCAAGATGCAGTTTACAACGCATGTCGGAAGGTTGGCATGAATGCTACTGTTGCCAACCTTGTAACTGCCGCGATTATGACCTTGGTTTTTTAATCTCGATTTTATGAAGGAAAAGAAAATAATCAGATTTATTGTAGCCGAGAGAGTCTTTCTCTTGGCTTTTTTTGTATTCTCGCTTATCGCAAGATGAAATGATTCATTTTATTAAGTATAGTAGTTCCATTATTAACATATAATTTTCAAAGTATATGTACTAAAATATACATGAACAGTATACTGGGTGAGAGATCATCCAGCCTTATTTTAAATACAAAGGAAAAGTCTTTTTTCGGTAGTCGCTAAAAAGATTGACTTGAAATTTTCCGAGTAATATGTTTACTTTGCTAAAGTTATATTCAAAAAAGCTTAAGAAAATCTTTATGATTAGATTAAGAAATAAATCAAAAACGGGGGAAGAACATGGAGGATAGATATAGTAATTTTCTAGATGAGATTAATGGAAAAAATATTAGCTTTTTGATTGGATCTGGTGCATCGGTTGGGATAGTCCCAACGCTGTGGATTGAATCATTTTCAAAATCTTTCGAAGAATTGTTGACTTCAACAGAATATGATGAGAATCAAAAAATAGTGCTTTATTATATATGGTTCAATCTTTGGATCAAAAAAACTCAAATATTGGAAATACCAAGTGAACCTAAAGAGGTTTTTGAAAATTATGAGAAATTTATTTCCAATTTAATTACTATATCTAACCATGAAGGGTTTGATAAACCAAAAAGAATAAACATTTTTACTACGAATTATGATTCTTTATTTGAAGTCTCATTTGATAAACTGGCTTCAAAAAATAGACTTACATTTTTCAATGACGGTAGTAGAGGATTCATTAAAAAATATGTCTCTTCAGAAAACTTTTATATCACTGCTTCACACTCCGGTATTAGTGATGGATTTCAAAGAAGTATTCCAACTATTAATTTAATAAAATTACATGGATCGGTAACCTGGAAAAAAAATAATGAAAAAATAGAAGTGAGCTTAAAAAATGAAATTTTTGAAGAACTTGTAGAATGTACTGAAGCAATCAATGGAGTGATTTTGAGAAAGAAGGAAGATGATTGGCCATTTTTTGAAACTTCTGATTTAAATGTAGCCATTGATTTTTTTGATAATAAAAATATTGAACAATCTATTTTTGATACGAACCTTACAGAAGAAACATTAAGAAATTATATTAATCAAATTTATTCTATTGTTGGAGGAGAACTAAATGACTTCAAAAAGTGCTATGACTCATTGCCCATAGTAAGCCCAACGAAGAAAAAATTTTCCGAAACTGTATTTGAACAGCATTACTATCAGATGTTGAGGATGTTAAGTTTTGAGTTGGAAAAAAAAGATAGCATTTTAATTGTCTTTGGTTTCTCTTTTGCAGATGAACACATATTGGAAATAGTTAGAAGATCTATGGTAAACCCTTTTTTAAAAATATATGTCATTGCATACAATAAACAATCAAAAAAATTGATAGAAGAAGCTTTGGGAAAGGGAACCCAAGTTGAATTTATACCAAAATTTAATGAGGAGGCAGATGGTGGTTGTGTAAATGGGGACTTTAGTTTTTTAAATAATTTGTTAGGTGGTAGAAATGGATGAATGAGTCAAATGATAATTCTTCCCTAAATTTTGTGGTTGGTGCAGTTCGTGAGATTAGAGGTACTTCTGTACTGATAAGACTCTTCGAAAATACAAGTCAATTAGTGCATTTCTTTCATGGAGAAAAATATTCAGGCATAATCATAGGATCATATCTGGGAATCGTTCGTGGGCAATACACAATTGTTGGCAAAGTGGAAAAGGAATACGCTTATGATCAAATGAAAGATTCTACTGTACAAGAGTTTCGAAAAGACCGGTTTGTAAGAGAAATTGAAGTGAAAATAATTGGTAGTTTCAAGAGAAATGAGTATAAATCAGGTATGGTCGCTTTTCCACAGATATTTAATGATGTCATTTTATTGTCAGATAGCCAAAAAGGAAAAATTATTGGCGGATATGAAAGCTGTAATGATTCGAAGGACTTGATGATTCCACAAATAAGTATAGGAAAAGTTTGGCCTGATGGGATTAGATTTAATTTGAAATGGTATAGACTTTTTAATAGTCATCTAGCTATTTTTGGAAATACAGGAAGCGGGAAATCGAACACTTTAGCCAAACTATATCACGAATTATTTAAACTGGATTTTGAAAATCAATTGTTGGATTTTGGAAAATCAAAATTTGTACTGTTGGATTTTAATGGTGAATATACAGGTGATAAAACAATAACCGATAGTAAAAAAGTATATAATTTGACTACTAATAGAATTAAAGATAATGGAGATAAAGAAATTGACTATTTAAATATTCCCGAAGAAAGATTTTGGGATAAGGATATGTTATCTGTTCTTTTTGGAGCAACTGAACAAACTCAACAGCCTTTTTTAAGTAGGGTTTTAAACTATTATTTTGAAGAAGAAGGAAGCTTTCAAGATAGTTTACCTCGATATATTGCTGAAGCTTTTTCTAATGTTTATATTGTCTCGAATAATAATAGCCTGGATCTCTTTAAACAAACTCTAAAATTGTTAGAGTTGAGAAATGAAGATGTTTCGGAATGGATTAACAATACATTATATAACAATACGAATGAGAGTTTTTATTCAAAACAATATTTAGACGGTTGGACCCACTCTGGACAGTGTTTTTATTGGAATCCAGATGAAGATTTATTACGTGAAGAAAAACAAAAAGTTTTATCAAAGCTAACTGAACAAACTTTTAATATCGATAATCCAATGAAAAATTTACAAATTGCTTCATATTTAAAAATGATATTTGAGTTAAGACAGCATACAGTCCAGTATGATCATATAGCACCGTTGCTTCATAGAATTGAATCCCGTGTAAATGATTTTTCCAAAGTATTTAAAATAGTAGGTGGAGACAAAGAAATATTTCGTGATACTATCAACGTGGTATCATTCAAAAATGTTAACCAAGATATGAAAATGTTAATACCAATGGTTATAGCTAAACTGACTTATGAAATGAATAGGGAGCAAAATAATAATCGAGACAGAATTTTTAACTTAATTATTGATGAAGCACATAATATTCTTTCTGATTCATCTAGTAGAGAGTCAGAGAAGTGGAAGGATTACAGGTTAGAAGTATTTGAAGAAATAATCAAAGAAGGTAGAAAATTTGGATATTACTTAACTGTTTCTAGTCAACGACCGGCTGATATTTCTGCAACGATTGTCTCTCAAGTTCATAATTATTTTATTCATCGGTTAGTTAACGATAATGATCTACGACTTCTAGATAGAACAATGTCCTCGCTAGATAGTGTCTCAAAAGAAAGTATTCCCAACTTAGCCCCAGGACAAGTGATACTAACAGGTGTGCTATTTGATCTTCCGATAATTGTACAGGTGGATCAATTGAAAAAGGATGAAGCTCCAAATAGCGAAAACACACCTTTATTGGATATTTGGAAAATGAAAAAGAATAATTAATCTATCTGCTTTATTGCGTACTTTTATCAACACTATTCTTAAAAGTTGAGATTGAAAAGTGGTAAGTTCAATTGAAGATTTTACAAGTACATTCAATCAAATTTATAAATAGCAATGAGAAATAAAAAATACGTAAAGTAACCTTTGAGTTACTTTATAGTACGGAAGTGAATACTAATGATAAAGAGTAAGAGTATATGGGAAATATATATAGATAATTTTCTTAATAATGATGTAACCATTACTGATATTACAAAATTTTTAAAAAATATATATAACATTAAGTTAGAAAGATATGAAATAAATGTTCAGCCTCGCACACATTGGAAATTTAAACTAGAAAAAGAAATAAAAGACAAAAAAAATATTGTATATATTAACTGTTATGAGAACAAGAATTATGGAAGTAAGCCACTTATTTGTGGAGTTACTAAAACTGGAAAATGTGGTACAGTAGATTTTGATTTTAATAAAGATGCCAACAAAGATACACAAAATTATTCAATTACAGGGAGAGCCTTTTTAAATGATAAGGGTTTTGATTATGATAAACATGCAATTTATTTGTTCGGATGTCAGGATAAGCAAGAAGCATATCTATTAGAGCGTGAAATACAGCAACGATTTCATTTGTTCGGGAGCTAAATTATCAAATATGGAATTCTGTTCGAAATGTTTAATATATACTGTATAAAGGCTTATTGAACAACTAAATTTTATTAGGAATTTCCTAGTAAGGAATTATTTCATTATCACTCCATGAAACCACAAAAATCAGATTTATTTCTGTTGATTTCAAAATGTAGGCAATAAAAATGAGTACTACTAGTAATTGTTGTTGAATAGTTGTGTAAAGGAATGACGAGTTATGGAATACTTATATCATTATACCAATGTGGATACGTTAAAACTTATTATAGAGAATGGAACATTTCGGTTTAATTCTTTACAAAATGTAGATGATTTGGAAGAAATGGAGACTGAAGATTTTGGGAATTTAGGAAGATTCTGTTATGTCAGCTGCTGGACTGATGAAATGAAGGAATCAATACCTATGTGGAAAGAATATACTTCTCCTAAAAAGGGATTAAGAATACGATTGCCAATAAATATTTTTGAAGAAGTACAAGATATAGGATTTACTAGAGAACAATTAATACAATTGGGTGGTAAAAAGAAAGATTTTCAAAGTTTTGCTGGCTTTCCCTACACAAAGGGATTAGCTAACTATGAAAGAGAAAATTTAGTTAAATTTATGCCGCAGATTGTAGAATTATTTCCCGTAACATATACAAAAGATCCTAAATTACTTTGTTATAGTGTTTATAACGAGGATGAAAACAGTTCTCGCCTTGAAACAAAATTAATTGGAAAATTTAAAAATATTGATTGGAATTATCAATCTGAATGGCGATATAAATTATTTGCTTTCCCGTTTGGATTGTTCACTATGGCAGCTAATCCTCAATTGATGGCTAATCCTCAACAAATTTTAAATATTATAAAGACGGTCGCTATTCCTTACGATTATTTTGATATTCCTTTCAGGAAAGAGTGTTTAAGTGAAATGGAGATTTTAACAAGTCCGATTTTTGATGAAGAGGCTAGTCAATTATTAACAACTATTACTGATACTTTATCAAATGTAAAGATAAAACAATCAACGCAGCGATGGGTGAGATAAATTGAATAGTTTATATTTTTGAGGTATAAACTATCTTTTGCTTTGATTAGCGATGTAAGGATATTTGTTAATTTTGAAATGATTAATTAATATGAAGATACGATGTATTAAGCATTTTAAATCAAGGCGAATTCCGGCGCACAAAGTATTAATATCATTGATTTATAATAATTTGAAAGTCAAGGGGATTTTTTAATTATTTAAACTGTGGAAAGCGTTGCTATTAAAGCAGCATAAGCTATCAGAAAAACGGCTAAGCTATCTAGGGCTTAAAAAAGCCTGAAAAACTATGGATTTTAAAACGTCAATACACTGGCGAGTTTTTTTTTGACCATACTTTTGACCTTCTCAATCAAATTTTACTGGGTTTCATTAGATTTTATAATTCCTCAAGAATACCGTACTTACCCTGTTTTCTACCTATCAAGTAGCACCAGAAAGCAATCCAGCTCTCAATACGGTCTCAAAGACGCCAACGCTGCGGAATAATTCTAACTCGGTTAGAATACTGTTGTATCAACAGTTCAGAGGTTCTTCCTTTACCCGGAAGAGCCTCTTTTTTTTGCGTTTGAATGCCATATTGAATGCCATACCGAACTTGAACTTCTTTAAGAGAAGCTCCAGATTCAAATAGCAGACTACAATGGGTATGACGAAAACGATGAGGTGTGATACGTTTTAAGTTATTCTTATTTAGGATGATTTTCAAGTTGTGATTTACATAGTCTAAATAAAGTGGTTTATTTTCTTCTGATACAAATAGGAGCTGTTCACCATTCTTTGCCGGTTTAATTCCCATTTTTAGAAAATATTCCTTTAGTAGGAGATAATTATAGCTTTGCGAGTAATCTTACAGTTGTTTTTGATTCTAGTCTAAAATCTTATACGTATACAGAGACCGCACTCACAAAATCAGAGAATGATTTTTTTAGAGTTGATGTTTTTAATGATGGTAAACAAATTAAATCTGAGGAGTTAGATATTCCTTATTTATCTGACTCAGAAATTAAAAGTGAAATAAGTAGATTAACAGAGGCGCAGAACGTGTTAGACAGTAATGTTTCAAGTCGAGGGGGTGTTGATAAAATTGCATGTATAGTGGTGATTCTAGGTGTTACAAAATATATCGCAGGAATAATTGTATCATTTTGTGCAGGTTCTTGTGCAGCAGGAGTTGCCCCACTTTGCGTAGCATGTGTAGGCGGGATTGTGACATTCGGGGGGCATCATTAACGGCCTTAATTAAATGTTTCAAACTATGAGTAAAAAGAAGAGAACTCTATTTGGCATAATAATCGTATCAGTGCTTGTTTTTTATAGCGTTATTTTGTTATTGAAAAATACAAGTGCTGTTAACGAAATCAAAATCTCTTCAATTACAACCAGTGATCTTATCAAAAGGCTAGGTGAGAAAAATGACTTTATCTTATTCATTGGTCGTCCAACTTGTGAAGAGTGTCAGAAGGCTAGCAAGATCCTGAAGAAAATGAAGCTAGATACTGAGATAGAAATTGTCTATTGGAATACGGATAAAGCAAGAGAAGATGAAGAAAAATTAGATGATATATTAACTGAATTGGATGTGGCTGCCGTACCAACGGTGCTAAAAGTAGCTGATGGTGAAGTGGAAAGAAGTATCATTGGAGTGGGTAGTGAAAATGAGTTTGTTAAGGAAGTTAGTGATCTTGTTAAAAGGGAAGAATAAAGGTTATGTGCTGCTTCCTTTTCTGGGAATATTCGCTAAAATAATAAAGTTTTTTTGTTCGTATATTTTGGATATTCATCATGGAAAAATTTTTGATATAATCTCATTTATATCTGAATACGGATTTATCATTGGAATACTGCTTCTGATACTTTTATATGTTGAAGAGAATGGTAATGACATTGAAGAATAAGTTATTTTGTTTATAATAAAGTCTAACTGCTCAGCGTGTATTCTATTAAAAGGAAAAGAAGCTTGGGAGATAAATCTCTTGGGCTTCTTTATTCGTGATACAATGAAATTACTAAAATTTTTTTCTTGAATATCTTTATTTAGTACTAACATTTTTAGGCAACTATGTACATATGGGATGATTTAAATAATAGAAAGATTCATGGTGAGTGAGATGGAACGAATTAAGTATTACGGAAACGGATATGGGAACAAAGATAAATCAGAAATATTAAATTTTATTGAAAATTTTGATTGTGATATGACTTTAGATTTAGAAGACATTGTGGAATTATATAATGTTTTACTATTTTCAGAATCATATGGATGTATCGACAAGACAGAACCAATTGAAAATTTTAAGAAGTACTCATCTGCAATCTTCGGAAAGTTTTTTTCAATCTATAAGTTGAATGAAGAGGGGGTAAGTGAATATAATGAGTTGGAAGAATCATATCAGAAAGATTTTTGGTCCATTTTTGTAAGATTTGGTTTGATGAAGAAAACTATAGTCTCTGATTTTCAAAATTTTATTGAGACGGCAGATGTACCCGCATGGTATTTGCTCCAGCATGAGGGAATTGTAAAAAAATATGATTTTACAATTAAAAGCTTTTTGTTAAACAAACCAAAGTATTTCGAACTTTTTCTTGATTTTTATAATAGAACGACTAAACCAGACTTTTTTTTCCCAACAACTTTTAATGAGAATAAAGTAAATGAGTGGGCCAGAAGATATTGTGAGTTGCCAGATGGAAATACAAACTACTTGGAAAGCATTATGAATTGGAGCAACAAACAAACCTATAAATTATCACCTAAAGTTAAGTTGTTAGCTGAAAGAGCTCGTAAGGGAATACTTGACAAAATTTTTAATAAGAATACTGGTCACCCGATAAAAATGGCAGTTAGTTTTCAAGACAATCTGGATAGAGATTTTGATTTAAAAAAGGGAGACGGTCTAAACTTTACATTACTATTCAATAATAAATTACTTTTAGATAATATGGAACCACCATCTATTTTAAATAACTTTATTTATGTATTTGGGTTTTATAACATACTTGAAGGATTTACCCATGCTAGAAGTGGACATGAATCTGAAGGGTTATTGGATTTATTAACACAGCAGAAGTCAAAGTATACTTATACTAAACGTTATTCGCAAAAGGCTATCGAGGATTTGTATGATCTTGTATTTTATGCTTACTTTGATTTTTTAAATTATAATGGGGTAGATTTGGAGGAGGTTTTTTCTGATTTCTATAATACTCAGATTGAAACGAATTATCATAAAAAAGGTTTCTTCTTCTCCAAATCATCAACTCAAGTTTCTTTTTATGAACGATGCAAAGCGTTATTGCCAGAAATGGATTCCATTTTAAAACAATATGAATTGTTTTATGATGAAGGTGAGATAGATGAGGAACTTTTTGAAATTGGTTCTGTAGGAGATAGTTATCAAAGTCTACGGTCATTTAATGAGAAAAAATTTTGTTATTTTAAATCCAATAGAATTATTAAACTTAGTAATCTCCTTTTTTCAAACCAATCTATCTTAGCTACAAATAATGAAGGCAATAAATCAAAACCTTTTCACTTACGTGTCGTAGAAGGTGTTACCAAAGAGGATTTCAATCAATACCAGATTGAGTACGTTGATAAATTAATCACTGAAAAAATACTAGGATATAATGTTGCCAACCAGTTATATTTTAAAGATAAAAATTTGATTGTTCCTTTACACGCTTTATGGAGTGCAGGGTATTTGAACCTGCAATATTTCCCAGATGAAATCCTAAAATGTATTCAAAGAATGCATGAGTCGGGCGACGTTAGATATGGAAATACTCTCTTTTCCGAACAAGAAATCGATATGATCTCATTCTATATGGACGATAAAAAATTTGGAAATTCATTAGCAATCAGAAATAAAATTACTCATGGTAGAATGGCGCGCAAAAATGTAGCAGCAACCAAGTCATATTACTTGAAGCTATTAATGATACTGTTGCTTTACACCATAAGAATCGCAGAAGAATTGGATATGCTAGATAATCCGAATGAAAACTTAGCTTGAGAAGAGGAGAAAAGTAATGTGGTGGAATGATAAGCAATTACAAAAATTTCAACAAAAATGCGACAGAGCCTATGACACTCATAACTCTGAACTTCTTTTGGAACTGAGTAAGGATGGATACGAATTTGGACACAATGAAAGTTTTGAAGAAATATTAAAGGCTAATTATTTATATTGTGCAGCAACTAGTTTATCTGGATTGATAGAAATTTCATTTGAAAGTTTGACGGGTGATATCATTGAAGAATATTACGAGAAATGTATATACTTGTTTAGAACTGCTAGAGATTGCTAAAAAAATAAGAATTACAATGGAGCATAGATACCTAAAGGTTTTGGATTATTTTGATTTAGATGCACCACATAATAATCACAGAATTGATGATTCAGCACATATAAATTAGTTTTGAGAAGTGGACAATTGAGCTACTAAAACTTACTTTGAAGCATTGGATTAAAGGGAATTATCCAAATTAAAGTTAAGTAGATTATTAAGAACTTCACAGTATCCAATTACTTATGTGATATTTATCAATATCAGTATAAACTAAAGAAGGAGATTAGTTATTATCGATGAGTATATTATTTTGGAGTAGTATAATTTTAACTTTAGTGATCGCATACTTTAGTGGAAATAGTAATTCGAGAAATAAGATTTTGAATTATGCTCTGTTGTTTTTTTTGATTATAGATTTTCTTTTTATTGGTACTTTTTTAGTAGAAAATGTACCTGCTCTTATAAAAAAAATTCTTGATTATCTAAGTAATATGACATCTAGTCTGGATGTAGTAATCTTGGTTGCTTTAATTACGGGTTTAGTTTCGTTATTAAATTCTTTCTATTCAAGATACTCTGACAACAAAAACAAGCGAAGAGAATATTTGTCAGCTAAGAGAGAAGAACCTTATTCTGAGTTTATAGAACTAGTTTATAAACTGACTCAAAACGAGAAGAGTGAGAGTGAGTATAACAATGAGCAAATGGGTAAAGATATTAATAGTTTTAACAGTAAGCTGACACTTTGGGGATCACCTAAGGTTGTAAAAAAGTGGAATATATTTAGGAAGAATTCATTAGAGGGAAACTCGGAAGTGAATCCAGAAAAAAATTTGATTTTGATAGAAGAAGTAATGAATCAGATGCGAAAAGATTTAGGAGTGAAACCCGTTGGCAAGGGTAATCTATTATCTTTTTTTGTAAATGATATAGAAAAAATAATAGGTAAAAAAAAGTAGTAGCTTTTTTTGAATAATAAAATAATATACCGCCAAATATTTTTCAATCATACTTTTGATCTTCTTTAAACTTTCTTGTTCAAGCGTTTTGCAATCTATTTTGTGAAACGTTTTTTGTGTACATTTAAGCTAAACTAGTGGAATAGTGATTGCTGAAAAAAATTTGTAAGATGAGAAAAATATAGTAAAGCAAGATATATCTGGACAAGATTAAACAATAGGTTATTTTGCAAGATTTTTGACTTTTGGTTATGTGATTAATTGTAGACAATGATGGTAGTAAAGAATAATATGGAGATATTATCTAATTAAATTAAAGAGTTTTTTTTGAGTTCATACTCAACGTTTCAAGGAATCATTATCTTTAAAAAGAAGACTAAAAGTATGAGAAATTACGTATTTTGAGAAAGGGAGTTAAATGAAATGATAGATAGTTTTGCAAGGATTTATAAAGTGAACTCAACAAGCGACTTAGCTGAGAATGTCACAAAAGTATCCAGTGAGCTTAAGGAATATTCAAAAGAATTGATTGAGGAAAATGAGGTGAGAAAAAATAATCGGGAATATATATATCAAAGTGATTTAGTGAGAACAAAAGGTTTGATTGATAATCTTTTGAATACTATTAGTGATGACGACAAATTAGAAGAAATGTTTATTGAAATTTGTGATGCATTAGCAGAGAACTTGCTTATTGCTCAACGGAAGTTTTCTGAACGTTATCCTATGGTTAAATTGAGAGAAGGAAATATTATTTTTTATTTAAATAGTAATGGATTTTTAATATCTAAAATTGACAGGTCCCGATATTTAAATGGTGTTACTTATGAACGGGAAGTAGGCTTACCAGAGGAAAAACCCGGGCAAAAAATCGCCTATTTTCAGTTTTTAGATAATAATGAGGTTTCAATAACATTATCCGACTCAAATCCTAATATTTCCACTTTCTGGTTTGATGAGTTTTTAGAATTAAAGCCTATCAGTGATAATGAAAAAAATACAAAAAGAGCATTTATGGCGATTGAGGGATTCATTAATCGACAAGTAACAAAAATATCTAAAGCTGATGGTGTTGAATTAAGGAATAATCTGATTGGATATCTTAGAACAAATGAGGTTTTTTCGATTACAGAAGCTAAAGAGCGTATATTTGGCGAGTATAGGCCGCACAATGAGGAAATTAATATGGAAAAAATCAAGTCAAGTTTTGAAAAAAGTTATATAGAGAAGAAACCCAATTTTGATACCCAATTTCATATTTCTCCAGATATCATAAAAGCCAAAATGAAAAAAGTTTATAAAATAAAAGAGAATATTGAACTGAAAACTAACGGTTATATTGAAAATTTACGAGATGATATTATCGCAATTAGAGATGATGAAGGTCATTTTCATTTACAAATTTTAGATGTCACTTCGGAGGTATATGAAAGCTTTAAGAGGTAGAGTATGAAAAAAATGTTTGAATTTTTCAAGACACCCCACAACATAAAAGAAACAATGACTATTTTTGAATTTAAGCAAGAGTATGCAAATATTGATTATCAAATTGTTTCTGAAATTAAATCTGAAATATTTGAAATGGTTACAAGTAGAGATAAAGTGACCATAGTTTTTTATGAGACGGAATATGAGGATAATCGATTATCTATAGAAGAGATAAATAATGAGGATGACTTGACTCTTTTTACTGGCAAAGTAACTCTATATTTAAAAGTGAATAAAAGAGTATCAAATGGTTATTTATCTGTATACAATTTAAAATTTTTTGAGAAATTCTTGATTGAACGAAATTTTATTGAATTGATTCGAATTTTAAGCAAGTATATTTTTGAAAAAGGTATTGAAAAATTTTCTGTTTTAGATAAACCAGATGTTAAAATTTTTTCTAGTAATACTTTTGAAATTTCTGGAGAAAAAGTTCCAAGAAAGATAAAAGAGAACATTGAAAGATACAAGATATTAAATAAATTTCATGATATTGGTCAATTGATAGATTTTAATGATGTCAAATTTGTTCCAGAGGACTTTGAGAATCAAATAGAAAATTTAGAGTATATGGAACTCATAAATAAGTTTGAGAAGTGTAAAATATTTTTTTCTATCGTTTTCTTGGTAAATAGTACTAAATTTAATGATAATTTTAGCTTTCAAATTGAAATAAAATCAAAAGAAAGGCATAAAGAACTGATCAAGTATGATTCTTTGTCATCGAATTTTTATAATAAAGCTTATGAAATTTATCGATGGGTGTATTCAGAAATAATTGTTGATAAAGTTCAAATTGTTCGATATTTTATGATTGAAAGCTTCAACGATGTTGTATTACTTGATAATGATGTATATAAATCGGTCTTATTTTCATATTCACAATTTATTAATAAGGAACTAGATAAGTTTATCAGTGCCCAAGATAAAGCCTTAGTGGCAATCAAAGAAAATCAAAAAAAGTTTAAAGAACTGAGAAGTAATGTAGTTTCTATATTTAAGACAAATTCTTTTACTATGTTAGGTTTTTTTATTTCGAATTATTTAGTTAAACAAATTAATAATAATAATCTTGGTGCAACCAGTATATTAAAAGTATCTGGTCTAGCTATCTGTGGTGTTTTTGGAATTTACTTATTATTGACAGTTCTTCAAACATTTATTGAGACTAAACGGTTGAAAAAGGATTATAAAGATTTAAGAAATATGTTATCTGAAAACCTCGTAGAAAAGTATGTATTTAAATATTTGCCTGATGAGGTTATTAACGCAGAAGTTAAATATATTTTTTACTATTCGTTAGTTGTATTTCTTGCATGGGTAATAGAAATAGTATTAATGATGTATTTTATTATTAAGTTAGTATAGCCAATCAGTGATAACTATTTTAAAAATTCTGATTTCACTCGAATTTCAAATAGTCAGATTAGTTCTGATAAATTATCTATATTATCTCGATCATCCTGAAAGAATAATACACTGGCGAGTTTTTTGACCATACTTTTGACCTTCTCGAACAAGTTTTATTGACAATTAACAAGGTTTTATATTTTGTCTGAAAGCTGATTTAAATCGGTTCGTGTTATGCTAGATACAACCAGATTTTTAGGAAACACACAATACGGTCTCAAGGACGCCAACGCTGCGGAATAATTCTAACTTGCTTAGAATGCTGTTGTGTCAACAGTTCAGAGGCTCTTCCTTTATCCGGAAGAGCCTCTTTTTTGTCTACCTATTGATCCCAATAGTTAACCCTTCCATAAGTAGACTACTTCTCGCCTGTCATGGGGGCAGCGGATCAACTTAGAAAGTTCAGATTAAACTGAAGGTACGGCTTTAACCATTTATTTTGTAAGGCAAAGAGCCAAAAGAAATTCCGTTCTTTTGGCTCTTACTCCAGCTAAAATATGGTTTAATACAGTATCCTCACAGCAAAAGTTCATAAGGGGCGATTCTTTTTGCGAGATCGATCATAGCGGCTATTTGCTCTGGTGTTTCCGTGGCGCCTTTGCGAATCCAAACCATAATAATGGCGATGATGCTGGATAAAAGAATTTCCATGGCATAGTCTTCCGGGATTTCTTTTTTGGGAAACAGCAGTTGATTTGTGGCTTCAAGTTGGGCATGAATCATTTCTTCCATCACTTCTTTGATAAGGGTGGGAAAATTAGGATCGCCGCCTTTACTTGCCAGTGCCGCGACAAAGGGGAAGTCATCTTTTATATAATGCATGGCAGTTACAATCCGATCATAAGGGACTAAATCAATGGTTTGACCATGCATGGTTGGAGTGGATGCATCATCTGACAACATAATTTGTTTTAAATCATAGATAATTTCCATTTCCAATTTTTCTAATAAGTCATACTTATCTACATAATGAAGATAAAATGTTCCCCGATTAATCTCAGAACCACGGGCAATGTCGCTGACGGTTAGATTATCAAATCCTTTCGTGTTTAATAAATCGATAAAGGTTTTCCGAATATCATTTTTTGTTGATGTTTGACGTTTTTTCAACGTAGTCACTCCTTAAATGAACACTTCGCTTAGTAGTGTCAATTGCCAATTTCTATTACTCATTCTATACTGAGTCCATCGTTAAATCAACACGGTGTTTTAATTACAAGGAGTGAGTCAAATGAGTTACATCGAGGTAAAAAATAGTTGGAAAAGATACCAGATGGGTGACACGATTATTGCTGCAAATAATAATGTCAGCTTTGAAGTTGAAAAAGGTGAACTAGCGATCATTTTAGGAGCATCAGGTGCAGGAAAATCAACGATGCTGAACATTTTAGGTGGCATGGATACCAATGACGAGGGCCAAATTCTCATTGACGGCAAGGATATTTCAGGTTATAACGCAAAACAGTTGACCCGTTATCGTCGCGAGGATGTGGGCTTTGTCTTTCAATTTTACAATTTAGTTCCCAATTTGACGGCTAAAGAAAATGTAGAGCTGGCCTCTGAAATTGTTGAAGGGGCGGCCGATCCGGTGGCGACTTTGAAGAATGTCGGTTTAGCTGATCGGATCAATAACTTTCCTGCGCAACTTTCAGGTGGGGAGCAGCAGCGTGTTTCGATTGCTCGAGCAGTGGCTAAAAATCCTAAAATTCTATTGTGTGATGAGCCAACTGGTGCATTGGATTATGAGACTGGGAAACAGGTGCTGCAAATCCTACAAGACATGAGCCGGGTGCAGGGGGCGACGGTGATCATCGTAACCCATAATGCAGCAATTGCACCGATTGCGGACCGGGTAATTCGCATGCGAGATGCCAAGGTTCAAAGTGTCGATCTAAACCCAAATCCAACGGCAATCGCAGACATTGAATGGTAGGTGATACAAAATGAAGAAGAAAATGCTTTGGAAGGACGTTTTCAAATCTATTTCAAAGTCTAAAGGACGATTCTTTTCGATAGTTGGACTGATGTTGTTAGGTTCCTTTGCATTGGTCGGATTAAAAGTGACCGGACCCGACATGCGGGCAACCGGCGAAAATTATGTGAATAGATTAGATAGTGCCGATATCACTGTAATCAGTCCGCTTGGCTTGGATGATTTTGACGTAAAGACTCTCAATAAAACCAAAGGGACTCAGCATATTGAATACGGCTACTTAAAAGACGTGGTTATAAAAGGCAGCGATGAAAGTATTCGTCTGTATTCAATGGGAAAAGACTTATCTGGCTATCACTTGGTGAAGGGCCGGCTGCCGGAGAATGCCAATGAAATTGCCTTAGACAATATTCATAATGAAAAGTACCAGATTGGTGACACCTTTAAAGTGGCTGAAAAAGCGGATGCTACGGGAACGAAAATCTTAAAAATGAATGATTTCAAGATTGTGGGCTTCGTCTATTCAGGAGAAATTCTCTCCAACGTTAATATGGGCCAGTCCACAGCTGGTAGTGGTGAATTAAAAGGGTATGGCGTTGTTACGAAAGAGACCTTTGATTCTCCATATTACATGCTTGCCAGGATGAGTTTTAAAGATACAGTTGCTGTGGATCCGTATTCGGATGACTACACGAATAAGATTCAAGCCCATAAAGAGGCATTAAGTAAATTGTTAGAAAACCAACCCGAAATTCGGTTGGCAGCTATTCAAAAAGAGTATCAACAACAAATTGACGCCGGACAAAAGAAAATCGATGATGCTAAAAAACAATTAGCAGATGCTAAAAAACAATTGACTGCTGGTGAGTTGAAAATGAAAGCTGGTCAAGAACAGATTCAGCAGGCGCAGGACGCCATAAGTCAAGGGGAAACGCAATTAGCCAGTGCAAAAGAAGCCTTGTCGTCAGGTAAAACAACGCTAGAGGAAAAATGGACACAACTACAAGTAGGAAACAGTCAGTTAGACAGGGCTAAAAGTTCATTAGATGTTGGGGCGCTCCAATTATCTGAAGCCGCAAATGCAATTGCAGATGGCAAAAGCCAACTGGATTCCGGGCAAAGGCAAATTACTCAAAAAGAAACCGAGCTAACCGCAGCAAAACAAGAATACGCGGATAAAAAGGCACAACTTGACACTGCACAAGTAACGTATAGTGCTGGAAAGAGCAAATATGATGTGGCAGAAAAAGAGATTGAAAAAAATGAGCAACAATTAGAGACCGGAAAGGATAAGTATGAATCTGGCTTGCAACAATTATCCACTGGTATCGATCAGGTCAATGCCGGACTCAGCCAAATCCAGCAACAATTAGTAGATATTGAAAAAGCTCTGGCACAGCCGGACTTACCAGAGAACCAAAAACAGCAATTAGCAGCCCAACAGCAAACCCTAAACCAGAAAAAAGCGGAAGCTCAAAAGCAATTAGCTGCTTTGACAATAAAACAAACGGCTACTCAAGCAGAATATGATGCCTTTAAAACGAATACTTACACTCCTGGTAAAACGAAGCTGGAGATGGCGAAAAAAGAATTGGCAGCTCAAAAGAAAGCGTTGGACCAAGCAGCTGAAAAAATCAGGACAGGACAACAACAGCTGACCGCAGCAGAGGCTCAGATAATTAACGGCGAGCAGCAATTAGCAGCAGCCAAAGAAACGATTGCTGCAAATCAACAAGTGTTGGCTGAAAAAGAACAGGAGTATCAAGCAGCTCTTGCCCAGTACAATAGCGGCTTGGCCAGCTATAACCAAAATCAAGCGGCCTATTATGCGGGCTTAGCCCAATGGACCCAAGGAGTGGAGACGCTAGATACGAAATCAGCGGAATACCAAGCAAATAAAGACAAATTAGCAGCTGCCAAGTCAGAACTGGCAGACAAGGAAACGGATTTGTCAGAAGCAAAAGATGAATTGGCGGAAAAGCAAAAAGCGTTTGCTGAGAAAGAACCAGATGCCAAAAAAGGAATCGAAGAGGCCGAGGAAAAACTAAACGACGCGCAAGAGACACTAGACAAGTTGAAGGCGCCAGTTTACAGTTTGGATAGTCGCCGTGAAATTCCCGGTAGCGAGGGGTACAAAATGTATAGTACCATCTCAGAAATTGTCGATGCTTTAGCCAATGTGTTCCCGATTTTCTTGTATTTTGTTGCGGCATTAGTCACCTCGACAACGATGGCGCGTTTTGTTGATGAAGAGCGAATCAACTCAGGAACACTGAAAGCACTGGGTTATTCCAATAAAGATGTTTTGAAGAAATTCACTTTTTATGGATTAGTATCAAGCTTACTAGGAACAATCATCGGGATTATTCTGGGGCATACGCTATTACCTCTTATTGTGTATAATGCTTATCACGATGGATTTGTGTTCCAAACTATTGAACTGCATTTCAATCCGGGAATTTCTCTGGTTGCTATATTATTGGCGGTCATCAGTTCTGTTGGTCCCGCCTGGTTAGTCGCAGCAAGTGAGTTGAAGGAGCAGCCGGCCACATTGCTATTGCCTAAACCACCGGCAGCCGGCTCCAAGATTTTATTGGAAAGAATGCCGTTTATATGGAAAAAAATGAGCTTCACTCACAAAGTAACTGCTCGAAATATTTTTCGTTACAAAAAGCGCATGCTGATGACGATTTTTGGGGTAGCCGGAGCCGTGGCATTGCTATTCGCCGGCTTTAGCGTGCAACATTCCATTGGTGGAATCAGTGAACGACAATTCGGTGAAATTATTCACTACGATATGATCATCGCTGAAACCGATCACCTGCTAGCTAAACAAAAGACCGAGGTAGAAGATCAATTAAAAGAAACTGAAGTGAAGGAATCTTTGGGAGTTCACTTTGAATCCATGACAAAAATAGCAGGAGCTAACAAAGATGCCCAAGAGATTAAGCTAATTGTTCCAAGTGATACGAAAAAACTGCCAAATTATGTGTCTTTAGATAATCGCAAAAGTGGGGCAAACCTGACACTCCCAGATGATGGTGTGGTTGTCTCAGAACGATTGGCAAAATTATTGAATGTGCAAATAGGAGACACAATTACTCTGGAGGATGGCGAGAATATTAGCCGTAAGCTGAAGATTAGCGGGATTGCTGAGCTGTATATGGGACATTTTGTCTTTGCCAGCAAGACAAGCTATGCCCGTATTTTTGAAACGGATTATCAAACGAATGCCTATTTAGTGAATTTAGAAAATAACTCCCTTGGCAATACAGAAAAACAAGCGGCGAAATTCATGAATCTTGCCGGTGTAAAAGGCGTCGTCCAAAATACGACAATGATTAATCAAGTGCATACTATCGTGAATTCATTAAACAAAATCATGAAAGTCTTGATTGTGATTGCCGCTCTATTGGGAATTGTTATCCTGTATAATTTGACCAATATCAATGTCTCCGAGCGAATTCGTGAGCTTTCTACGATCAAAGTTCTTGGATTTTACGATGGGGAAGTGACGATGTATATTTACCGAGAAACGATTCTCTTAACAATTCTCGGAGTATTAGCTGGATTTGGGATTGGTGAAGCACTCCATCGTTATATCATTACGGTTGTGCCGCCAGATGATGTCATGTTTAATCCGGCTTTAGGTACAACAAGCTTTGTGATTCCAGCGATAATTATTGCGCTGGTGACTGCAATTTTAGGCTTTGTTGTCAACTATCGCTTGAAAAACGTGGATATGTTGGAAGCATTGAAGTCCGTGGATTGATTTTCTTACGACGAGAGGCCCACTGATCTGGATACTGGGAAAGCCTTCAGTCTGACAGTCAATTAGCGCTTTACAGAAAAGTAAAAAGAGGTTCTCTCAATTTCGAGGGAACCTCTTTTTGCACGAGCAGTTATTTAGAGAGTCGGTATTTTTGCAAAGGGACTTCTGATGTTTAGCGATTTTCCTGCGAGGCGCTGTGGACCAGTTCGTTAAAGAAGAGTCTGGCTACATTTGAAAAAGTTCCATTTTTCTTCCAAATGACACTGGTGTTGGCAGTCAGAGGAGGGGCAAAGGGAATAAATGTCAAACCGAGGTTTTTAGTGTTGATGATCCCATCAATACAAAGCGCGATGGTTTGGCCGTATTTTACTAAGACTGAAGCGTTGTAAAGCAGATTATAAGTTCCAACAACGTTATAGTTGCTTAGGTTTCCACCTAACCAGTCAGCTAGTTGATTGTCCACTAGAGACTGACTGGAAATTAAGAGTGGTTGATCAACCAAATCTGCCGAAGTAATTTGCGTTTTGCAGGCTAACGGGTGACAATCGTTAATCAAAATACCCCAGCGATCAGAAAGTGGCAAAGGCAGATAATCATATTTTTGCTTTTCAACAGGATCAATGACTAACCCAAAATCCAACAGGCCCTTATCAATTTTTTCTTTGATGTCATCGGCATTTCCACTGTAAAGATGGACGTTGATCTCAGGGTATTGTTCTAATAAAACATTTAAAATACGAGAAATAAATTGAAACGCTTGAGTTTCTCCACCACCGATTGTGATATCACCACCGATGATATCATTTTTTTTCAGGTTGGCAGTGGTGGTTTCTACCAATGAGAGGATCTCTTTTCCACGATTCACTAAGTAAGTTCCTTCTTCGGTCAAAGTGATTTCACGGTTGCCCCGGATAAAAAGTTGTACGCCAAGTTCTGCCTCCAATTCTTTTAATTGCTTGGAAAGAGCAGGTTGTGAGAGGTATAAAGTCTCTGCGGCTCGACTGATTGTCTTTTCTCGTGCAACAGTCATGAAATAATTTAAAACACGTAAATCCATTGGCAGCTCCTTCTATAATAAAAAGTTATATTTAGGTATGTTCTATAAGTATTATTCATTATTAGTGTACCTGATTATACTTAAACTGACAAACCAACAAGGAGGCAAATAGATGACTGAAGCGAGCTTACTCGAACAAATAAGCAATAAAGAAATTTTGGCTGATTCAGAATTATTTAAGGAGATCCATCGAATAAAGCATCAAAACGAAGGCGTAATTGCAGAAATGAATACCGGCTACCATGATGCGGTAGAGACGTTACAATATTTCGAAGCTATCACAGGGAAAAAACTGGATTCCACTGTGACAGTGTCGCTACCTTTTTACACTGACTTTGGTGCTCACATTATGCTGGGCAAGAATGTTTTCATCAATCAAAATGTTACCTTTGTAGATCTAGGAGGGATTGTGATTGAAGAGGATGTGTTGATTGGACCAATGAGCCGGCTGATTACAGTAAATCACCTATTGGATCCGCAAAAGCGCAGAGGTTTGCTGACCAAGCCAATCACAATTAAGAAAAATGCATGGATTGGTGCAAATGTTACGATCTTACCAGGGGTCACCATCGGAAAAGACAGTGTAATTGCTGCCGATTCAACTGTAACCACAGATATTCCTGAGGGGGTCATTGCCGCAGGAACACCAGCCAGAGTAATCAAGCAGCTAATAAGCGATGAGGAGGAAAAAAATGAAGACTTTAAATGATACAGTAATTGTAATTCTTGGTGCTTCTTCTGGTATTGGGGAAGCTACTGCAAAAATATTAGCTGAAAAAGGTGCGCAGTTAGTAATCGCTGCTCGGCGAGAAGATCGACTGAAAAACTTGGCAACAACGTTAGGGAGAAATGTCTATTATAAAACTGCGGATGTTACAAAAAGAGAACAGGTACAACAAGTTATTGACTTAGCGATGGAAAAATTTGGCAAAATTGATGTCATCTTTAATAATGCTGGGATCATGCCCCAAGGTAATTTAGCAAAACTAGAATATGAACAATGGGAGCAGATGCTAGCGGTCAATATCATGGGTGTCTTAAACGGAATCGGAGCCGTTTTGCCAATCATGCAAAAGCAGCAGGCTGGTTTGATCATTACGACAGATTCGATAGCTGGGCATGTCGTTTATCCAGGATCAGCTGTTTATAATGGAACGAAATATGCGGTGAGAGCAATTATGGAGGGGTTAAGACAAGAGGAGCTAGAAAATGGCATTCGCGCAACAATCATTTCCCCGGGCATGGTTGCATCTGAATTGTTCAAAACAGTAGGAAATCCTGTATTAGAAGCCTCTTTGCGGCAAACCGCTAGTCAACCAGGAAATAGTTTGCTTCCACAAGACGTAGCTCGAGCCGTTTTATATGCGATTGAACAGCCGGCCCATGTTACTGTCAGTGAAGTGCTTATCCGGCCAGCAAAACAATTGATCTAGCTGAGGATAGTGAAAATGACGAAACGAGTAAACAAAGCCTATCTTTTTTTATCTTGCATGGGATTGAGTGATTGTTGCAGTGTAGCAAAGGAACAGGTAAATGTGGATGATATGGACAGAACGCCGCCTTATATTTCCTCAGAAAATGAAAATACTCTGACTTCTGGGGGTGATAAACAGGCGAGTCTAACCCTGTGGATTGAAGATGAAAAATTTGAAATCTGCCTAGCGGAAACCCCTGCAGCCGCGCAATTGGTGCAACTATTACCAAAATCATTTATAATGCATGATTTGAACCAGCAGGAGAAGTATTATGTGCTTTCGCAAGCGCTACCTGAAGAGCCAATAAGTGTTGGCCAGATTCAAGCTGGCGATGTGATGTTATACGGCCGTGATACGCTGGTAATTTTTTATAAAAAATTTGAGACTTTCTATTCCTATACTAGACTGGGAAAGGTTGTGAATCCCGTTGAGTTAGCAAAGCTTTCTAGAAATGGCCCACTTGCTGTGGAAATCAATAATTAAGATCCAGAACGTTGGAAAACTGCTAGAGAGAATTTTTCATAAAGAAAGATGCGAGCTAAAATCCGACATAGTATTTCATGAAGCCGCTTTTTTGACGCTTCTTTTCATCCGTGTTACGTTTAAATTAGCACTTTTTCCTAAGGAGGCCGAGGATGAAAAGATATGACAAGCTTTTTTATGATGGTAATTGGCAGGCAGCACACTCAGAAAAATTGGCAGAAGTAATCAATCCCACGACTGAAGAAGCAATCGCACAGGTAATTCAGGCAGACCACGAGGATATTGACCGGGCAGTGGCGGCAGCTAAGGAGGCTTTTCCAGCTTGGAATGAGACAGCCCCTTTTGAGCGATCCGTTTATTTGAAAAGAATTCTAGCGGGATTGACAGCGAGAAAAGAGGAAATTGCGGATGTAATCGTTCAAGAGTTAGGAGCTAGTCGATCATTTTCGGAACAGGGGCAAGTGGGCCTAGCTCTTAAGGAATTGCAAGCAACGTTGGAAGAATTGGCAGATTTTGCCTTTGAAGAAGAAATCGACAATGCGACAATTATTAAAGAGGGCTTTGGCGTGGTAGCTTGTATTACACCATGGAACTATCCCCTAAATCAGATTCAGCGGAAGATCACGCCGGCTCTTTTGACTGGGAACACAGTGGTTGTCAAGCCAGCGTCCAATACGCCGTTAACCGCGATTTTATATGCGGAGATCATCCAAGAAGCAGGATTACCGGCTGGGGTCTTTAATTTGGTGACAGGCAGTGGCAGTGATGCCGGAAACTATTTGGCTGAACATGAAGACGTGGCGGTGGTTTCTTTTACGGGATCAACAGCAGTTGGGAAAAAACTATCTGCCAGTGCGGCTGCTACGGTCAAAAAAACAGTGATGGAACTAGGAGGCAAATCTGCTATGATTTACCTTCCTGGCGGGGATCTGGCGCTTGCCGTCAAGCTGGCAGCAAGTACAGTATTAGACAATCAAGGGCAGACCTGTTCGGCCCTCACTCGATTATTGGTTCCAGAAGACATGCTGGCTAAAACCAAAACAGCGCTGAAAGACTACTATGAGACCGTCACAGTCGGAAATCCGGCAGAGTCGACAACTCGCGTGGGCCCGGTGGTTTCGGAAGAACAGTTAAAGACTGTGTTGGATTACATTGAAATCGGAAAAAAAGAAGGAGCCGAAGTTTTGATCGGGGGCAAGGCCATTGAAGGGACTGGCTATTTCGTAGAACCGACTGTCTTCATTAATGGAAATAATCAGATGCGTATTGCTCGTGAGGAAATCTTTGGACCGGTTTTGACAGTCTTGACCTATAGTTCAGTTGCAGAGGCCATCACTATCGCCAATGATTCCGACTATGGCTTGTCTGGTGGAGTCGTTGGTCCAGAAGAGGCTGCCTATGAAGTGGCTAAAAAAATGCGAACCGGCAATGTCATCATCAATGGCAGTAATCGTACACCGAAAGCTCCTTTTGGCGGCTATAAACAGTCAGGTATTGGTCGAGAGAATGGCCGTTTTGGATTGGAAGATTACGTAGAGATTAAAGCAGTCTTTCATGGATGAGTAGAAATAAGTTTTAAAAGGGTGAGTGTCTTTTCAGATGCTCGCTTTTTTTTGGATACATTTTGCCACCGATGGATTGTTTTATTTATCACAATTATTTCTAAATTCACGAATTTGAAAACTTCTTTAATTTGTTTCTTTATACCTTTAGTTTGTATCTGTAAGTTTCCCTCTGGAAGCGGTATCTTTGGATTGATCACAAGCTACCTAGTTATGACATAGCGAAAGTCTGGCGATTTGAACTGCTTGTTCTATAATCTTATGTTATTTATCAGAAAACAGCTTTTATTTTAAGAGATTGCAGAAAAATCTCATTACGTTGAGAGTTCGTTTTTTTGTCAGTACTTTAGTCTTTATAACCGGTAAGTAATTGGGATCTGGTCAGTGTTGACGAATTTTCGTGGGCACAAAAAGTTACGAGGAGGAGAAACATGAAAAACATTCGCTTCAAAAGTGTGGCAGTTTTGACATTGTTGGCAGCGCTAACAATGGGAGCAGCCGGCTGTCAGAAGAACACAGGTCAAAGTCAGACCAAGGATGAAACCAAGATTGTGTATTCCGAAACCGAGGAAGCCAAATTGAATCGTGGGATGGACAATCAGCCCCAGTCTTCTTATTGGTTCCCAGAAGATCTGTTGAAGTGGGATTTTGCCAAGGATCCTGATGCCAAATATAACGTCAGCACCACACCATTGGCAAAACGAGCAGATAAAAAATCATTGGCAACTGTTAATGATACGCAAGATCCGGATATGCAGGTAGTGGCACTGTCCATCATGAATTCCAGTACGAGCGGCAATGCGCCTCACGGGATTAATACCTTTGATGCCAACATCTTTTCATCCTGGCAATACATCGACAAAATGGTCTACTGGGGTGGCTCTTCTGGTGAAGGAATCATCGTGCCGCCAAGTGCTGATGTAATTGATGCTGCCCACAAAAACGGCGTACCGGTTTTGGGAACGATTTTCTTCCCGCAAACTGCCCACGGTGGGAAAATTGAGTGGTTATCACAATTTTTGGAAAAAGACAAAGACGGGAATTTTCCAATCGTAGACAAGATGATCGCAGTGGCAGATGCCTACGGATTTGACGGTTGGTTTATCAACCAAGAGACAGACAATGAAGTCACCAGCTTTGACGAAGCCGCAGAAAACAAGACAGAAACAAAAGAGGATAAGGCCACTTCTGAGTTGAATAAAAAACATGCCGAGCTGATGCAGGAACTGATTAAAGCCTACAAAGCCAAAGTCGGGGATAAGCAAGATCTCATGTGGTACGACTCCATGACCAAAGAAGGTAAGATGGATTGGCAAAATGCATTAACCGATAAAAACGATGCTTTCATGGTGGATGCCGAGATGAATCCGGTAGCTGACAATATGTTCCTGAATTTCTGGTGGAATACCGATGAACTGGCTGGCGACAAACTGTTGGAAAAATCTGCCGCCAAAGCTAAAGAATTGAACATCGACCCTTACGAGCTGTTTGCTGGTATCGACGTTCAAGCAGATGGCTACATGACACCAACGCGTTGGAGTCTATTTACTGATAAAAATAACAAACCCTACACTTCTCTTGGACTATATGTACCAGATTGGACGTATTTCTCCGGTGGCACACCAGATGATATCCAAGCCCGGGAAAATACCTTCTGGGTCAATGGTCAAGCTGATCCAACTTTGAGCGTTCCAGTAGAAGATGGTGCTTGGCCGGGGGTTTCCACCTATGCAGTGGAACAGACGGCCATCACAGACATGCCTTTTGTTACTAATTTTAATTTGGGAAATGGCTACAATTACTTTATTGATGGTAAAAAAGTTTCGGGTCTCGACTGGAACAATCGCAGTCTGCAGGACATTTTGCCGACTTACCGTTGGATCTTCAATCACGGCAAAGGCAATGATTTGGACGTATTGATGGACTATGCAGAAGCTTATCAAGGCGGAAATTCCTTGAAGCTGCGGGGCAACATGAATGAAAAAACTGCTAGCACAATTAAGCTTTATGCCACTGATTTTGAACTGGCAAAGGATGCAGTCTTTACTACGACCGCCAAAGCGACAGAAGATACTGCCCTTGATTTAGTTTTGACACTGGCAGATGGCAAAGAAGAAACCTTCAAAGCCGATAAAAAAGTTGGCTCAGATTGGACGACAGTCACTTACGATGTTGCCAAAGCAGCCGGCAAAGAGATCAAAGGTATTTCTTACAGCATCACCAGTGAAAAAACCAGCGACGTTTACGAGCTGAATTTCGGTCAAATTTCCCTCACTGGTAAAGAGAGCAAATCTGAAATGGCTGTAAAAAATGTCAAGATTGAGGATACACTATTTGACGAAGAGGAAAGCAATTATGCCGGCGTGCGTTTGACTTGGGAGGCTGTCGATAGCGATAATTTTTCGCATTATGAAATCTATCGGATTAATAAAGACAACAGCCGCTCATTTATCGGTGCGACACCGGCAGCCAACCATTATATCAATGCGCTGGAACGAAATGATGACACCAATAAGACGAATTTTGTGGTAGTGCCAGTAGATATCTGGGGCAACCGGGGCAAGGATTCCGATAAAGTGACAATGGAGTGGCCGAACAACGCGATTCCAAAAGCAGCTTTCAAAGCATCCCGGACCTTGATTGCACCTGGTGACAGCGTAACCTTTACCAATGCGTCTTCTGCCAATACCGAATCAGTTAAATGGGAATTTGAAGGAGGCAATATCAGCGACAGTACCGACGATGCACCAGTCGTAACTTACGACAAAGCTGGTACCTACGCAGTGAAATTGACGGCTAAGAACAAAGCCGGTGAAACACCTGTTGAAGTCAAAGAATTCATTACTGTTTCTGAAGATACCAAAGGAGACTTGGCCTTGTTGTCAGCAGGAGCCAAAACAGAGGCATCCGGCTTCACCAACGATAACGAAGCGCCACAAATGGCAGTTGACGGCAAGTTGGATACCAAGTGGTGTGCCACTGGAACACCGCCTCATGAAATTACTTTGGATCTAGGGGCAGTCAAGACCGTCAGCGAAGTACACTTGGCTCATGCCGAAGCAGGTGGTGAAAGCCCAGATATGAATACGAAAGCTTACACAATTTTTGTCAGTGAAGACGGCAAAGAGTTCACGCAAGTTACCCGGGTCATCAATAACGCAGCACCGGAATCGGTCGATACGTTCCCGGCAGTCAAAGCTCGCTATGTAAAACTTGCTACTGACAAACCGACACAAGGCTCTGATTCAGCAGTTCGTATTTATGAAATGGGTGTGTACGGATTGAAATAAATGACGACAGGTTGAAAGGCTCACTTAAATGAAGCAATGACAACCGTTTTGTCACCCCTCCTTTAAAGGGAATATGACTAAATGACAAGCAACTTCCATTGAAAAGCAGTGGAAGTTGCTTGTTTTTTCGCTTCAGAATACTTGATGTCACACCTGTTTTCTTGTGAGTCCAGGCTAACAGCACGGGTCTATTCAAGACAGAAATCAGCTTCTGGGATTGACGGGCTGGTAAAGAAGCGGGATAATCGCTTTATGTTGAAAAAAAGAGGGCAGACTATGAAAAAGATCATCAAACAGACGCTGACGGCAGCGGCGTTGCTTTTATTACTGGGGGTTGCCGGTTGTGAGAAGAGAAACAGCAGTGACCAATCGACTGCCAAAAACAGTACTGAGACAACGGTGCTACAGGAGAGTACAACGGTTGCTGCAAAATCCTCAGAAGCATCCGCAGACAAGACTCCAAGTACTACTTCACAATCAACAAGCTCAGATTCAGCTACTGACGCGACAAAAACGACACAGCAGCTGCAAAAATTGCGAAATGAGACGCTTGAGGAATTGGCAGTAAAAGATTACAGTGGGACTCAGACGATTGAAATCAATGGGAATCGGCCCTTTTTCTCTGATACGGATCTTTCCACCAAAGCCGGCTCTTGGGAAAAATATGGTGAGCTGGATCATTTGAATCGAGTCACGACCGCAGAAGCCCTTTTAAATCAAGATTTGATGCCTACGGAAAAAAGAGGGGATATTTCCAGTGTTACTCCCACCGGTTGGAAGAATAAAAAAATCAATGGTGCCTATTTGTTCAATCGTTCTCATTTGATTGGCTATGCACTGGCCGGAGAAAATGCCAATTGGAAAAATTTATTTACTGGTACTAGGCAACTGAACTCCCCGGAAATGCTGCGATATGAAATGGATATCAAGTATTATTTGGAAAAAAGTTCCGAGAATTACGTTCGCTATCGGGTCACACCGATTTTCCGCGAAAATGAGTTGGTGGCTCGGGGCGTACAGATGGAAGGACAGTCGATAGGCAGCGACGCCATCTGTTTTAATGTCTATATCTTCAATATACAAGACGGAGTGACGCTGAATTATGCGGACGGCTCTAGTACTATTACCTCTGCTGGTTCTGATGCGTCTCAAAGTAGCGATACAGCACCATCCACTTCTAAAAATGATGCTGCTGCAAATACGACAGAAGCAGCAGAAAAACAATATGTTGATGAAAACGGCAAAGGTCTAATCAAAGGATCTAAATCAAAAATCTACCATATTCCCGGCTCAAAACACTATGAACAGACCACCAACCCTAAAGCCTGGTTTAAGACTGTCAAGGAGGCCGAAGAAAGCGGCTATCGAGCACCAAAAGATCAGTAACTGTTTGGCAGTGCCAATTCTCAAAAAGGATAGCCGGGTGCAGAAAACCAGTAAAAGTTAAGCGAAGTAAATCCGTAGCTGTCGATTGAAGCAATCGACAGCTACGGATTTTTTTTGGTTTTGGCAAAAGTCTAGGCAAGACAAAAGACCCGGCGTAAGCGCACCGGGTCTTTCAAGGAAAATAAAGAATATGGGGTTTAAAGAAATGAACACAAGGGTTAAATCAAATTACAGATTAAGGCAATTTGATAACTTCTTCAGATTCTTTGTCGAAGAAGTGGGCTTTGTTGATGTTGAACGCCAAGTCGATTTGTTCGCCTGGTTTGTGGAAGTCACGAGCATCAACTTTAGAAATGAACTCTGTATCACCAGTTCTAGTGTACAACATTGATTCAGCACCCAACAATTCAGATACGACAACTTCAGCGTTAACTGTTGCTTCAGGTGAAGCTTCAATAGCCACTTGTTCAGAATGGATATCTTCTGGACGGATACCGAAGATCAATTGTTTGCCTTCGTAACCTTTTTCTACCAAGACTTTGTTTTTGCCTTCAGGAATGCGCAAGTTCAAGCCGTGGCCATCAGAAATCATGCCATTGTTCAAGGTAACGTTGAAGAAGTTCATTGCTGGAGATCCGATAAAGCCTGCAACAAAGACGTTAACTGGAGTATCATAAACTTCTTGAGGTGTACCGATTTGTTGGATGAAGCCATCTTTCATGATAACGATACGGTCAGCCATAGTCATCGCTTCTGTTTGGTCATGGGTTACGTAGATAGTTGTTGTGTTCAAGCGTTGGTGCAATTTCGCGATTTCAGCACGCATGGCTACACGCAATTTTGCATCCAAGTTTGACAAAGGTTCATCCATCAAGAAGACTTTTGCATCACGAACGATGGCACGACCCAAGGCAACACGCTGACGTTGACCACCAGACAATGCAGCTGGTTTACGGTCCAAGTATTCAGTCAAGCCCAAGATTTCAGCAGCGTTGTCAACACGAGCTTTGATGTCTGATTTGTCATATTTACGCAATTTCAAACCGAATGCCATGTTATCAAAAACAGTCATATGTGGGTACAATGCGTAGTTCTGGAATACCATGGCGATGTCGCGGTCTTTAGGAGCAACATCATTCATTACAGTGTCGCCAATGTACAATTCGCCTTCAGAAATATCTTCCAAACCAGCGATCATACGCAGAGTAGTCGATTTACCACAACCGGAAGGACCTACGAAAACGATGAATTCGCGGTCGGCGATATCCAAGTTGAAGTCTGTAACGGAGTAGTTATCGTTATTGTCGTATTTTTTGTAAACGTGTTTTAATGCCATTTCTACCATAAGTAGTTACCTCTTTTCGTTTTTCTGTACCCATAATATAACTGAAAACGCTTTTCTTGTCCTATGACAATCTGCACAAAAGAACAGCTATTTTTTTGTATAGTTTGTTGAAAACGCAAACACCACCGGCTTTATCTGATAGCCGATGGTGAAAGAGACACTGATATAAAAGGGTTTATACTAATTTTTAGCCCAATTGGAGGATCTGTTGGTTTTCTTGTGCAGGTTTACCAAAAAGTGAAGAGGTGGCATTGTAGATGTGCCGAGCCGTGGTGGCGTTGTTCATAGTGTACAAATGAATACCAGCGACATCTTGGGTCACCAGATCCACGATTTGATCGATGGCATAGGCCAAACCAGCATCTCGCAGTGCCACCGGATCATGTTCATACTTGTCCAAAATTGCTAAAAACTTGCGAGGCAGCTTGGCTTCAGAGGTTTTGATTAAGCGCAGCGCTTGCTTGCGGTTGATGATGGGCATGATTCCCGCCAAAATTGGTGCTTGGATGTCTGCTAGTTGGCAGTTTTCTTGAAAGCGATAGAAGATTTCGTTGTCGAAAAACAGTTGGGTAATCAGATGTTCACAGCCCTGGTCCGCTTTGTTTTTCAAATGCTTGATGTCGGTCACCCGGTCACAAGATTCTGGATGAACCTCGGGATAGCAAGCCCCGCTGACTTTGAAGTGGGGAGCGGTTTCTCGAATGAAAGAAACCAGGTCTGACGCATAGCGAAAATCAGTTTTCGGTGGGACATCAGGAATGATATCTCCTCGCAGGGCTAATATCTGATGGATTCCCAGCTGATCCAGAGCTTTTAGAATATCGGTTACCTGCTGACGAGTAAGATAGGCTGCCGGCAGATGGGCGATGGTAGCAACCCCCAAGCGATTTTTTACATAACCAGCGACTTTCAAAGTCGTCTCTTCAATGTTGCGTTTGTTATTGGAACAGGTGACACTGATAAAATCCGGTGCCAAGCCGCCCAACTCGGCCAAAGTTCCCATCAGTTTTTCTTCTCCGACTTGGGTATTGGGTGGAAAGATTTCAAATGAAAGTGTTGCGTGTTTTTGTTGAGCAGCTGACATGGCAGGGATTCCTTTCTTGACTACCGTTATAATCAATTGCTGAGGGCAGCCGAGTATTTTTGTAGTGACGTGTTTATTTGTAAATTCTGTAATGAGGAAGCTTAGCGCTTTGAAAGAATTTCAGAGACTTCAGCAACTCAAGAAACAGGTCGTATCTTTCAGAGTGGGTGTCTTACAATTCATCACGGACTTGTTTAGCAGCAGTGGTCATATGGATGAGGCTGGCGCGAGTTTCCGGGATGCCTCTGGTTTTTAATCCACAGTCAGGATTGATCCAAACTTTGCGGGCCGGTACTTTGGCCAAAATTTTATGGATGGTTTCAGCGATTTCTTCCACTGCCGGTACCCGAGGAGAGTGGATATCATAAACCCCTGGCCCCACTTGTGTTTGGAAGTTCTGCGCTTTGAGTTCATCCAAAATCTCCAGATTGGAACGAGACGCTTCAAAAGAGATGACATCTGCATCCATGTTGTCGATTGCGGGGATGATGTCGGTGAACTCGCTATAACACATATGGGTATGAATCTGGGTCTGCGGTTGGACTTTGCTGTGAACCAGACGGAAAGCGGGAATTGCCCAGTCAAGATATTCGCTGAACCAGTCGCTTTTACGCAGCGGTAGTTTTTCCCGCAGTGCAGCTTCGTCAATCTGAATGATGCGGATGCCATTTGCCTCTAAATCCAGCACTTCTTCTTGGATTGCTAAAGCAATCTGTAAAGTTGATTCCTTCAATGAAATGTCTTCTCGCGGAAATGACCAGTTCAAGATAGTTACCGGTCCTGTCAGCATCCCTTTGACAATCTTATCGGTTTGCGATTGGGCATATTTGGACCATTTAACAGTGATCGCCTGTTCTCGTTTGACATCGCCCCAGATAATCGGTGGTTTCACGCCGCGGGTACCGTAAGATTGGACCCAGCCATTCTTACTAAAGAGATAACCGGAAAGATTTTGACCGAAGTATTCCACCATGTCGTTGCGTTCAAACTCACCGTGGACCAGGACGTCAAGTCCAATTTCTTCTTGCCAGGCCAACCAATCGTTGATTTGTTGTGCGACAAACGTGTCATAGTCATCTTGGGAAATCTCGTTGCGGTTAAATTGAGCCCGAGTCCGCTTAACTTCCCTGGTTTGAGGGAACGAACCAATCGTAGTCGTCGGCAATAGCGGAAGTTGGAATTGTTGGGCTTGTAGCGCTTCTCGTTTTGAAAAGGCCGGTAAGCGGGTAAAGTCCGCATCTGTTAGACCGTTGACTTGTGCTTGGACGCCTGCATCTTTTTGGATACGCTCTTTTGTAAAGAGCTGGTGATTTCTTGTCAGCAGGTCCTGTTTGTCTGCGGATAAGATAGCGGACAGCTCGACGAGTTCGGTCAATTTTTCTTTGGCAAAGGCAAAATGTTCCAATATTTCTTGTGGAAAAGTTTCATTTTCGGTTGTGAAAGGCACATGCAACAATGAACAACTCGTGGAAAGAACGATCTGTTTAGCTGGTAACTGCGTAAGGATAGCCAGGCTTTTTTCATAGTCGTTGCGCCAAATGTTTTTGCCATTGACGATGCCGGCAAAAAGGATCTTATCTTCAGGAAAGCCTTGTTGCACCAAAGCTTGCGTTTGGACACCTTCCACAAAATCTAAGCCGATCCCGTCAAAGTCTAGTGCGGTAACGGTTTTATATGCATCTCGAATATCACCAAAATAGGTTTGGAGTAAGACCTTTAATCCGGACTTGGCTGCCAAAAGCGGGGTATAAAGAGCAACAAAGAGCTCTAAATCTGCTGAGGTGAGGTCTTTTACCAGGGCGGGCTCGTCGACTTGAATCCAGTCGGCACCTATTGAGGCCAACTTGGCAAAAATTTCCTGATAGGCACTGATTAGACCCTCGAGATAATCTGCAGCAGTCTGGCCATCAGCATACTCTCCTAATGCCAATAGGGTAAATGGCCCCAAAATTACTGGTCGCGTGGTAATATCCAGCTCTTTTGCTTCAGCAAATTCGGTGAAAATCTTGTCGCCGGTGACTTTGATTGCGGTGTTCTTTTCAAACTTCGGTACCAGGTAATGGTAATTGGTGTTGAACCATTTTTTCATGGGGCGTGCTTTGATGTCCCCTTTTTCTCCTTGGTACCCGCGAGCCAAGGCAAAATATTTATCTTGAGAAGACAAATCGATAGCTGCCACTTCTTCGGGGATAATATTTAACAGAAAAGCAGTATCCAGCGTTGTATCATAGAAGGAAAAATCATTGGAAGGAATCTGATTGATGCCAGCTTCTTTGACTGTCAGCCAATGTTTTTGCCGCAGCTCTTTTCCCAGCTGTTGCAGTTGGTCTTGGTCGATTTCTTGGCGGAAATATTTTTCAGTCGCAAATTTCAGTTCTCGGTGTTCACCAATCCGAGGAAAGCCGATGATGGTTGTTGTCATAGTATCTGCTCCTTTAACATTTTCTGAAAAAATTCAGGAAATGTAAGATTCAATTGCTTGTTAGCAATTTACCACGTTTGAGAAACCTTGGATAACTGAAAAAAAATATCACTGGTTATAGCTTTAAACTATAGATTGGATTAAACTATAAGAAAAATAAGGGAGAAGGTAGACAAATGCGCATTCAGCAGCTGGAATATTTAGAAAAGATTGTCGAGAAGGGCTCCATCAATGAGGCTGCCAAAGATTTGTTTTTGAGCCAGCCCAGTTTGTCTAATGCATTGAAAGATCTGGAAGAAGAAATGGGGATCAAGATTTTGCGGCGACATAAATCCGGCGTTAGTTTGACAGATGAGGGGCGGGAATTTATGGTCTATGCTCGCCAGATTTTAGACCAGGTAAATCTATTGGAAGAAAAGTACAAACGAGGCACTCCCCGCAAACAGGCTTTTTCGGTTTCAGCACAGCACTATGCCTTTGTTGTCCATGCCTTTGTCCAACTGATTCGGGAAGTAACGACAGAAGAATATCAGTTTACTTTGCGAGAAACGGAGACCCGCAATATTCTCGATGATCTGACAGCTTTCAAAAGTGAGTTGGGGATCTTGTATCTCAATCGTTTCAACCGGCAAGTTATGGAAAAGCTTTTCAAGGAGCTGGATTTGGAGTTTCAGCCGCTGTTCACTGCAACCCCTCATGTGTTTGTCAGCCGCAGCAATCCTCTGACCACGCAAAAAACGGTAGCCTTGGCAGATTTGGCGGAATATCCTTATTTGTCTTATGAACAAGGGGATGCGGAATCTTTTTATTTTTCCGAAGAAATACTCAGCACGTTAAATCGTAAAAAGAACATCAAAGTCAGCGATCGGGCGACGATTTTCAACTTGATGGTAGGCTTAGACGGCTATACAATCAGCTCAGGAATCATTTCCAGTGAACTAAATGACGACAAAATCGTAGCCATCCCGTTAGAAGTCGATGATCCCATCCAACTAGGCTGGCTAAAGCACCGGCAAGTTATCTTGTCTCCTTTAGGGGAGCGCTACTTAAATCTACTGAAAGAACATATCCAGGGTTACGGATTTTCAGTAGCGCAAGAATAGCTGATAGTAAAAAAAGCCCCCGCTCAATTGAACGGGGGCTTTTTTAAGATAGTCGGAGTTCATGTCATGCACAGTAATCACTGTTCGGAAAAAACTGCGATTAACAAATGACAGAAGACAAGATCATCCATATTTTTCAAATCCAAACGGGTAGCTTCTTGAAACTTGTCGATGCGGTACAAAACGGTATTGCGGTGCAAAAAGAGTTCCTTGGCAGCAGAGCTAACATTGCCTTGATTTTCCCACAGTGCTCTGAGAATGGCTACCATCTCAGGGTCACTGAACCATTCTCGAAAAAGCGAGTTCATCAACGGGCTTTCTTTGATTGGCTCATTGATAAAAAAACTGATTGCAGAACGAGTAAAAGGAAATTCTTTTTGACGTGTGCTAGCTGCCAGTTCTTGCTGAAAAATCTGACGTTCTTCTAGGAAATTAGCTGCCAATAAAGCTGATTCATGATGAAAAGCACCAACGAAAACCTGAGTATACAAATCAAAGTCGCTGTCTAATGCTTGAAACAAACCGAAAATTTCTTCGACGGGATAGTTGGTATCATCCTTTTCTTCCACCAGAATCAACTCAGTTTCGCTGATAAAAAAACTGTCCGCCAACTGTAAAAACATGTCTTTAATTTCTGCAAGCCACTCTGTCTGTAAAAAGGCACGAGGGGTCCGTATTCGAATCTGAATTACACGAATCGGAGTGGTTGTCACAGGCTTTTCGCCATCAAATAAAATCCGGTACCACTGGTGATTTCGAGCTGGGTTTTCAGTAGGTGCCTGTGGCATCAAAAGCTCGATCAGCTGCTGTTCTTTAGGCGACAGCCGCTCTTTTTCTAAAAGAAAAAACCCCTGATCGGTGGTGAAAGTAAAGACGGCATCACTTGTGGCGGCTTCATCTGAAAAGTGGCCTTCCGGAAAAAGGGTTTGTAATTTTTTACTGTCCATAGGGGTCATCCTTTTCTTGAGGGAGATCCGGCAACCAACAGCCGGTCATCATCTTTTTCATTCTAGCAGTAAAAAATAAAAAAAGGTAGCTGTCTGAAAAAAATGCGAAAGATCGGAAAATTTGCTTTAATTTTTTTACCTGTTAGAATAGATTATAGCGCTTGTTATTTTTTTGCGAGCAGACATGAATAAAAGGGGGTGATGAACCATGCATGATGATCACTTCCGGCAGGTCATCACCTGGCGGATCCATTGATAGAAAACAATAGGACAAAAAGACAAGCTTTCATATTTGAGCTTGGCTTTCTGCCTTAAAATCAGGAGGATTCCACCATATGTATATTATTGAAGGAAACGGAAGAAAAACTCAGCACGTCTGGGAACACATCAAACGGCGACACACCGGCGATAAGATTTGTGTCGTGGGCTTTGCCAACGGGCTGCCAGAAAACTATTTGCGGAATAAGCAAGTTATTTTTTATGAAGCATTACGGCAACAAGAGTGGTTGCCAGAAGCTGAAACCTTTATTGCCAAGTTTGAAGAACAGTTTGACGGTATGATTTTTTATGTTGATTGCACACCGGAAGAGGCAGCCGGCCTAGCCGAAATTGCAGCGAAATACAGTAGCCGTATCACGGCAACTGTTGCCGGTGAAGGGGAGATTGCAATCAAAAAGCTTCCATTAAAAAAAGCAGTCTAATCCTCTCCTTATTTGAAAAGGGGAGGTGAAAAGATGTATAAAGAAGTGATTCGCACGGAAACTGTCAAAAATTCAGTTCTCTTCGGAGGATTACGACTTTTCCAAAAAGCTGACTGGCGGCGCAGTAAAAAAGCGAAAGAACTAAATCGCTTGTCCCGTCAGCTTCAGAATATGATGCAGCTTCATCTGGCCACTGATCGTCTCGTGGTGGGAATACCTATGGCCAACTATGAGGTAATCTTGATGGAATTAGCTAGCAGTGAGCCTGGAGAATTTTATCATCAAGTAGAAAAGATTGTTGAATCCAACGAAGGCCATTTTGTCAAGGTGACGAAGATTGCCGCATAAAGCAGCACTACTGCCTGTCGAAAGTGAAAAGCAGCACCGCTGAATCTTCAAGAGAGAAGATTTAAGTGGTACTGCTTTTTTGAATCCTCTTCTTACCAAAGTGATGAAAACTACTTTAGTGACAAAATGTCACTAAAGGTGGTATACTGAACTAAGTTAAAAGAGGAGGTGATATGAATGGAAAAGCTTTATAAAACAAGCCGCAATTATTTGATTCTGGGATTGGTGCTGGGTGTTTTCTATCGAGAGTTTACGAAGTTTAATGATTATACTGATTTTACACAGCTAGCCGTTTTACATACCCATGCGTTAGTATTGGGGATGTTTTTCTTTTTAATCTTAGTCATTTTAGAAAAACTTTTTCGACTCTCAGAAGCCCCTCGTTTCAAATTGTTTTACGGCGTATACAATGCCGGATTAGGTCTAACGCTACTGCTGATGTTAATTCACGGTGTTTTGACTGTACTGGGAAAAGAAAGCGGAGCAGCCATTTCAGGAATCGCCGGCTTAGGACATATTCTCTTGACAGCAGGGTTTCTGTTGTTTTTCTCTGTCCTTCATGAAAGAATCAAAGCTGTTCACTTTTGAAAAGTTACTTTTAAAACTTGAACATAATAAAAACGTACCCGTGGAATTTCTCCCATGTGTACGTTTTTTTATTAGAAACTGCGACCACCGCCGCCAAAAGTACCGCCGCCAGAAGAATGAGTGGTGGAGCCGCCGCCACCACCGGACCCGCCAGAGCCACCGGTATTTCGTGGAATCCGTCGTGTTGTAACAAAGGAATTGATCAACTGGTTTTCGTTGACTGTCAGATTGACATCTGAGTTTTCTTGGTAGGGGTAGGTGTAAGTACCAAGCTTTAGCTGATACTTGGACTTGATGACTATAAAGAAAGCTGCGGCGATTACCGCGGCCACTAGTAAAGCGATGACAGCTTCCAGTGGTGAAATAGTCCTGTAATAGGTAATTTTTCCGGTGTCTGCATCCACACGATAATGCCCCCGTGGTACACCGGCCTCGACATAGTCAGCTCCTTGATCATAAAAGGCCGTCGCTGCTTCATAGGGATTATCAGCTGACATGGCATCGTACACCTGATCCAAGATATTGCTGATGCGATTATCATCTAAATAATCAATCATGTTACCAGAAGTTGAGATATAGAGTTCTCGTTGCCCCATATCCATGAGCAGAACCGCACCATTATTATCATTTCCCACTTTTTCTCGTAGGTATTCGTCTGCAAATTTCGCCGGCTCAAGAGTGTTGTTCGTATTGGTAACAATATAAACGTTCCCTTTGATTTTTTCGCCTAGAGACTGGGCCTTGTTTTCCAATGCTTGAATTTGTGCATCAGAAAAGAGGCGGGCACCGTCTTCGATATGGGTACTATCTGCTGTAGCATTGAGGGGCAGAAGAATCACAGTTAGTAGGAACAATAACACTGGGGTCAAAAAATTCAGCCATTTTCTCATATCAGATACGCCACCCCCAAAAAGATTGCTGCCAAAACAGCGAAGATTCCGAAGCTGACCAAGCCCAGCTTTTTATAGCTGATGGGGAGGATTCCGGCAACTTTACCAGTTTGTCCATTCATTGCATAATAGAAGGTTCGCTTTTGCTGGTCGTCAGCCTTATAAGTTACCAGCCAAACCGGCAGCAATAGGTATTCTTTTTGCTGATCCCGCAGTTCAAGGTGACTGCTGTTGGCAACAAAAGTAGAGAAGCTGCCAACAGTTCCCCGTAAGAGACTGTCCGCATATCCCTTCAGTTCTTTTTCGACATCCGGTTCCAATTTTTCGTATTCGATGTCTCGTTTTTCCGCTTGAAAACCCGACAAGTACTGATCTTTAAATGGGACTGCCCGCTCCAGCTGGAAAGGCTGTACAGAAGCCACCATTTTTTGCTGAACATTTTTGGACAGGGCATTTTTCACTAAATCGCGAAATTTAAAGCGCCCTGCTCGCCGAACAGAATACTGCTTGGTCTCCGTATATTCAATATCCCCTACAATCCAGATTCGAATAGAAGTTCCTGTTCCGTTTAAGCCACCTTCTGCTTCAGCGTTGACGTTCCAATAAGGAAAGTAGACACCTGTGAGCTTTTCAACCTGCGCTTTATTGAAGAAATCTTTGGGAACGAACCACTTCTTCTGAGACCATTCCAAAAATTTCGCTACGGCCTCATCTTTGGCGACTGCAAAAGGCAACACTTTGTCTGGCAGAAATTGACCGGACAAACGCCCCTTCAGCACTACCGGATTATGGCAGTAATAACAGTAGGTAGCTGCTGTTGTTGCATCGGTGACGATTTCTGCTCCACAGTTAGGACAGAGGTAAAGCTCCATCGTTGCGCTGGCGGCTGTCTCTTTTGCCGAACTGACACTGCTTTTTGAAGCTGCAGTGTCACCTGGACTGTCACCTGAGCCATCAGAAGTCGTTACTGCCTCAGTGGTTTCATCAGCTAAGCGGGCTTTTTGCTGCTGCTCTTCAAAAGCTGTGACTTCTGCTTCGGTGAAAATGCTTAGGCAGTAGGGACAGTGAAATTTCTGATCGGAAGGTTCGAAGGTCAACGGACCGCCGCAGTTGGGGCATTTGTGTGTGATTACGTCCATAGTTTCGACCTACCTTCTGTATTAGTCATCCAAAGGGACCCCTTTGAAGGGTTTACCGCAATGAGGGCAAAACTTCGGCACACCGTTGGATAAGTCCACGACTTCTCCACATTCGGCACACTTCATTTCAACTTTAGCGCTGCTGGTTGCCTGAGGTGCTGGCTTGGGCTCACCACAGTTGCTGCAGAATTTGCCAGTGTTCTGAGTGCCACATTTTGGGCAAGTCCAAGTATCAGCGGCAGCTTGCTGATTTTGTTGTTGCATCTGTTGATTGTTGTTTTGAGATGCCTGGTTCAAAAAGCCACCACCGGCATTCATTCCCATACCCATGCCGACAAACCCCGTCGTTGCACCGGCTTCGTTTTTACCGGCAGCTTCCATGCCCCGGGCAACCGAGCCTTGAACGTATCCTTCGCGTACACTGGGATCACCCAACATCGCTCCTTGGTTGCGCATGTTAATTAACTGCATGGAGTCGTCCGTATAAGAAATGCTAGCCACGGCCACCGCTACGATTTCCATACCGCGCAATTGACGCCAGTTTTCGTCTAAGACATCCCCCATATACTTGGAAAGCTCCATGCTTTTTGATGGAACGTAGCTGATCCGTTGACCGTCAGCAGACATTTGGTTGATGGAAGATTGCAAGGCGGTCAGAAATTCATTGAGGTACTGTTCGTTGATATCGTTGATGTCGACTTGCGTTTTATTTTTGGGAATCGCATTTGAATAAAACAAGATTGGGTCGGTAATCTTGATGGAGTAGGTGCCGTGAGCCCGCAAGAAGAGTTCGGCATTGTAGAAGTTGTCGAAATAATTCAAAGGCGCCGGTGTCCCAAATTTGATTCCTTTGATCTCTTGCAGATTGATATAAAAGACTTGTTGCTTTTGTGGTGTCACGCCGCCAAATTTAAAACGACTGAAGGTTTCTTTGACCGCTTCTTTTAAAGGTCCGTTGAACAGAGAAGGAGCGGCGTCATTTTTCACCGTATAGTAACCTTCTTCGGCAGTGTAATCGATGATTTTGCCACCATCTACCAACAACATCATCATGTTGGGATAGACATGGACGACTGAACCATCTGTGATGACATCTTCTGTTCCTTTCCGGTTGGATCCGCGTTTGTCGTCTTGGCGAACTTTAACGCCTTTGGTCATGACGGTTGTGTCTCCCATGTCCTCTGGTTCGATAACCTCGAGCCACTGATCCGCTAAACCTCCGCCAATCGTACTTGTTGCAGCTTTGATAATACCCATGAATTTTTCCTCCTTTGGGAATGTTTTCTGTCGACCAGGAAGTAAAAAGCTTCGCTGTTTGACAGTAAGCGCCGGGAATTTTTGAGATGCCTGCTTCCGAAGCGCTGGTTTCTTCTAAAATTATAGCATAGCCTAGGTGTTTTCCCTTATCAGACGCAAGACTGATTTTCACCAATTCTGAAAAAAGGAGTTGCCTGCTAAAAGAGACTGTGGTGGAGGAATAAGGGGAAATTTTTTTGCAAAGGATTCCATGGGTAGTTTTTTAACTATATTTTGCGTATAATAATAGCTAGTGAATTTTGCAGTTTTCCGATGCCTTTAATGGAAAGCCTACAAACAGAAAGGGGAGAAATCCGTGGCCTATCAAGCACTTTATCGAGTCTGGCGTTCTCAGCGTTTCGACGATGTTGTGGGGCAAAAAGCCATTACCCAGACGCTGAAGAATGCCGTTTTGCAAAATCAGATCTCCCATGCTTATCTGTTTACCGGACCGCGGGGGACAGGTAAAACCAGTGCCGCCAAAATTTTTGCCAAGGCGATTAACTGCCCCAACAGTCAGGATGGTGAACCTTGTAATGAATGTGAAATGTGTAAAGCAATCACGGAAGGTTCCCAAGAAGATGTTATTGAAATCGATGCGGCTTCCAATAATGGGGTAGACGAGATTCGCTTCATTACGGATCGAGCCAAATATTCACCGACACAGGCCAAATACAAAGTTTATATCATCGATGAAGTCCATATGCTTTCCACCGGTGCTTTCAATGCATTATTGAAAACATTGGAAGAGCCCCAGGAAAGCCTCGTTTTTATTTTAGCCACAACGGAACCCCATAAGATTCCGGCGACAATTATTTCCCGGACACAGCGCTTTGATTTTAAGCGAATTGACACCAAAGATATCGCTGAACATTTGGCTTATATCTGTGAGCGAATCAATGTCCCTTACGAAGCGCAGGCGCTGACGGTGATTGCTCAAGCGGCAGAAGGTGGCATGCGAGATGCCTTAAGTATGCTAGATCAAGCCATCTCTTTTTCTGAGGGAACCATCACGATGAAAGATGTGATGGAAGTCACCGGTTCGTTGACTTATGAAATGATGGACCGCTTCATGGGGGATTGCTTTGCTCAAGATGCCACAGCGGCTTTGGAAGATTTGGCTGAAATTTTAGCCTCTGGCAAAGAAGCCAGACGCTTGTTGGAAAATCTCCTGGTCTACTGTCGAGATCTATTGCTTTATCAAAAAGCACCAAATTTATTAGTAGAAAAAAGCGGCTATTTGACAGATGAGTTTAAGAAACTGGCAGAAATGATTCCGGCAACCCAGCTGTTCACTTGGATTCAGCTGTTGAATGATACACAAAATGAAATCCGCTTTACCAATAGTCCTACGATTTACTTGGAAGTGGCCACGGTTAAGCTGGCGGGACCGCCGGTAGCTACTCCGATATCCGGGGCAGTGGAAGCTTACACACCAGCAACTAGCAGCCCCGACAGCCAGCTGGTCCAAGAGCTGCAGCGACAAGTTCGTCAATTGGCAGAAGAGCTGCAGCAATTAAAGCAAAATGGCATTACGACTACGAGTACCAGCGCCAACACGTCCCACAGTGCTATTCATGCCACCAAAGACAAGAGCGGGAGTAGTAGTAAATACCGGCTGCCTAAAGACAAGGTGTATAAAGTGTTGGAACAGGCGACCAAAGACGATGTGGTTAAAGTCCGCAATGTTTGGGGAGATTTATTGATGATGTTCAATGCACTACGCAAAGGACTTTTAGTAAATACCCAGATTAAAGCTGCGGGGCCACGAGGATTAGTCCTTTCTTTTGAGTCGGAGATGGTTTGTCAAAAGGCTTCGGAAGACGAAGAATTGGCGCTGATGATTTCTAATAATCTCAGTCGTCTGATTGAAGGCTATGCACCGGATACGGTTTTTATCCCTGAGTCTGCATGGCTTGAATTGCGGCAGGGCTTTTTGAACCAAAAGGATTCACAAACAAGCAGTGATGCTAACCAACAAGAAGAGGCTGCAGCTGATAGAGAAGACCAGGTGGCAGCGTCTGAAACAGGCATGGCTATGACGGAGTTGCAACCGCCTGAAAGCTGGGCGGATAGTGGTTTGTTAGAAGGCTTGGAAGATTCAACAGCTCCCAAAGAGGATCGATTGGTGACTAAAGCCGATGAACTGTTCGGTGATTTGACCACAGTTGTTGACGATTAACTAAAACAGAAAGCGAGTGATTGAGTGATGATGCGAGGAATGGGCAACATGCAAGGTATGATGAAACAAATGCAGAAGATGCAAAAGGATATGGTGAAGGCTCAAGAAGAGCTTAATGCAAAAAACTTTGTGGGGGAATCCACCAACAGCTATGTGAAAGCCACGTTTACCGGTGACCGTAAAATGGTAGGAATCGAAATCGCTGAAGCAATCATTGATCCTGAAGACCCGGAAATGTTACAAGATTTGGTAATTATGGCTGTCAATGACGCCTTAACCAAAATCGAAGGCGAAACCGAACGTACAATGGGCCAATACACGAAAGGTTTGCCAGGATTCTAAACTGGCGCGATGTGTAATTTTGACAGGCAGTAGTGCCCTAGCAGGAGATGACGTGAGATGCAGTATCCAGAACCGATCGCAAAGTTGATCGACAGTTATATGAAACTTCCCGGTATCGGACAAAAGACCGCTACTCGTTTGGCTTTTTATACAATTGATATGAAAGATGAAGTCGTCAACGAGTTTGCCAAGTCGCTACTCAGCGTCAAACGAGACCTGCATTTTTGCAGTATCTGCGGCAATATCACGGAAGAAGATCCTTGTGAAATCTGCCGAGATACCACGCGAGACCGCAGCACGATTCTTGTCGTTGAAGAGCCTAAAGATGTGATGGCATTGGAAAAGATGCGAGAATATCATGGCTTATACCACGTCTTACACGGGGTATTGTCACCGGTGGAAGGTACCGGTCCAGAAGACATCAACATTCCTTCATTGATCAAACGACTTCACGATGATACCGTCAAAGAAGTAATTATTGCTACCAATGCAACCACTGAAGGTGAAGCGACTGCGATGTATTTGTCCCGCTTGATCAAACCGGCAGGCATCAAGGTCACTCGCCTGGCACACGGACTTTCCGTGGGCAGTGATATTGAATACGCCGATGAGGTCACCTTATTGAAGGCAGTAGAGGGCCGCAGAGAATTATAGGTTTTGTGCAATTGTTTTTTTTCTAGTACAATAGAGATACAAGAGATGGAGGACACGCTTCGTGAACGGATTATTTATTACCATTGAAGGACCAGACGGCGCCGGCAAGACCAGTGTCATCAATGAGCTTTATCCGCGATTGCAGCTGATCGCAAAAAAGGGGATCGTCAAGACTCGGGAACCAGGAGGCGTCAAGATTGCCGAAAAGATTCGCCGTATCATTTTGGATCCTAAAAACGAAGAGATGGATGATCGGACGGAGGCATTGCTGTATGCAGCTGCTCGTCGTCAGCATCTGGTAGAAGTTATTTTGCCAGCATTGAATGCAGGCAAGATTGTGATCTGTGACCGCTTTGTAGACAGTTCACTGGCGTATCAGGGAGCAGGCCGTCGAATCGGGATGCCGGAGATTCGCAAGATCAATGATTTTGCAACAGAAGGCACCAAACCGGATTTTACCTTGTACCTGGATGTCGATAGTGATACTGGTCTGAAACGGATTGAAAACGAACGTTCCGGCCCAGCTGATCGATTGGAAATTGAGAGTCTTGAATTCCATCAGCGGGTCCGTCACGCGTATTTGAAGTTGGCGGAAGAAGAGCCGGTGCGTATTCATAAAGTGGATGCCCGCATGCCATTGACTGATGTTGTCGATGCCAGCTTTACGGCAATCACGGAAACCTATCCTCATTTCTTTTGAGTTCCATATGACCGTCAGTGAATTTCAGCGCAAGCAGGCTTCAATTAATTGAGGCACAGCAGACTGTAACCAATACATTTATTACGGAGGGATTTTCATGAAACTGATCATGGCTATTGTACAAGACAAAGACAGCAACCGTTTGGCAAATGAGTTCATCGATGCTAATATTCGGGCGACAAAATTGTCCTCTACCGGGGGCTTTTTGAAGGCCGGCAACTCCACGTTCATCATCGGAATCGACGATGATCGGGTACAAGACACATTGGAGCTCATCAAAAAAACTTGTCAATCCCGTAAGCAATATGTTTCGACTCCGATGTCGTTGGATATTTCATTGGACGGACAAGTTCCTTACCCAGTGGAAGTAGAAGTTGGCGGCGCGACGGTCTTCGTGTTGCCGGTGGAAGGTTTCCATCAATATTAAAAGGAGCCGACAAATGGAAGAAACCGTCTTTTTGACACAGCACCAATCCTTTGTCTTCTCCCAGATCAGAAAAAGTGTGAAGCATGGGCGTTTGGCTCATGCTTATCTTTTTGAAGGGGATCAAGGGACCGGCAAGCACCTGCTGAGCAGCTGGTTGGCAAAGCGGCTGTTCTGTACCGATGTAACAGATAACGAACCCTGCGGCCAGTGCAATAACTGCCTGCGAATCGCAGCCGGCGAGCATCCTGATGTTCGCCTGATTGAGCCGGATGGGCAGAGTATCAAAGTTGACCAGATTCGACAGCTGCAACAGGAGTTTGTTCGCTCGGGCTTTGAATCCCGCTTGCAGTTTTTTACAATTCGACAGGCGGATAAAATGAATGCCAGTGCTGCTAACAGCCTGCTAAAATTTCTGGAGGAACCTCAGGGAGACTTTGTCGCTGTCTTGGAAACTGATGCGCCGGGCAAAATCTTGCCCACCATCCAATCCCGGTGTCAGATTTTGCATTTTGCACCGTTAAATCCCGCAGAATTAGCGCAGCGACTGGTGGCTGATGGTATAACCAGCGAGTCTGCTAAACTCTTGGCAGGGCTTACCAACAGTTACCAAAAAGCAGTTGAAATCTCTCAGGATGAATGGTTTAATGATGCTAAGGATGCCGTCGTACAATGGTACCTTTATTTGCGTAAAGGGGACTTGATGGCCTTTGTCTATATCCAAAAAAGGCTGATTGCCTTAGCGAAAGAAAAGGAACAACAGCGCTTGCTTTTGCAGATGCTAATGCAAGCCTTTCGTCATGAGCGCAACGAACTTTTGCGTCAGTCTCAGACTAGACAGCTTCTTGAAAATACCCGCAACGTCCAGTTGATCTTGGAAGCCGAGCAGAAGCTTGCAGCCAATGTCTCTTTCCAAAATGTCAGCGAGCAGTTGGTACTGCGGATATTGCGCCAAACAGCAGTTGATGATTGAACCAACAGCAGCCGAATCTGTCTATTGCCGAGGCTGCTGATACCATAGAAAACAGGGGGGAACAGCCGATGGAAGTCGTTGGTGTCCGTTTCCGCGAGTCAGGGCATATTTATTATTACGCCCCTGGCAAAGCCGAATATACTTATGATGAACAAGTGATCGTGGAATCTCAGCAGGCCAAGATGATGGCCAAGGTGGCGATCCCCAAAATTGATATCGATAAAAGCGACCTGCCCCATGAGGTCTTACAAATCCTGCACAAAGCCGGTGAACAGGAAATTCAAAAAGCACAGCAAAACCTGCTCGATGCCAAAGCCGCAATGGCAGTCGGTAAGAAAAAGATTCGCAGCCACAGTCTGGATATGAAACTCGTAGGGGTAGAATATACCTTTGATCGCAGCAAGATGATCTTTTATTTTACCGCTGACGGCCGGGTGGATTTCCGAGAGTTGGTGAAAGACCTGGCTGGAGAATTTCGGACGCGGATCGAACTGCGTCAAATCGGTGTCCGTGACGAAGCAAAAATGCTTGGCGGTATCGGACCTTGTGGACGACCACTGTGTTGTTCCACTTTTCTTGGAGACTTTATTCCCGTCTCCATCAAGATGGCCAAGGACCAGGGGCTTTCTTTGAACCCGACTAAAATTTCCGGACTCTGTGGTCGTTTGATGTGCTGTTTGAAGTATGAAAATGACGAATATGAGCAAGCCAAAAAGGAAATGCCTGATTATGGCAAAGAAGTCCAGACACCGGATGGCAAAGGGCGGGTCGTAGGTCTGAATCTATTGAACCGCATTGTGAGAGTCCGTCTGATTGGACGAGAAACACCGGTGGAATATTTAGCCAGCGAGTTGGAATTTACCAAAGGGCGGGGAAAACCCAAAGCAAAAGCAGGTGATCAGCATGTCCATGGATAAACGAGAACTTTATGATGGTCTGGCCAAGTTAGAGGGAGATTTGAGGATTTCTCTGGAACAGCTTTCAGAGATGAAGGAATCCTTGCAACAGATTGTAGAAAAAAATACGACGTTGGCCCTTGAAAATCAGAAGCTGCGGGAATACTTGCAGGAACTAGATGAAAAGAACACGCCGCCAGCACCAGAAGCCGATTCAAGACAAGAACCGGGAATGTCTAAATCCCGTATGAACTTGGAAAAGATATACGAAGACGGCTTTCATATCTGTCGGGAGTCTTATGGAGCCCGCAGAGAAAATGATGAGCAGTGCGTCTTTTGCTTGGAAGTTTTGTACCGGGAAAGCCAAGCCTAAAATGACTCTCAGATGTCCGCCACAGACCGCTGCGGCGGGCTTTTTACTGTTCTGCTGCTTGCTGTAAAGGTTCTGGAGGTATCGGACTGTCCCGGTCATTTGCCACCTCGAAAAAGGAGAATACTATGCAAAAACAACAAAGTTTTAAAGGAAAGACTGACTTAGGAACGCTTTTTTTGGTACCTACGCCCATCGGTAACTTGGAAGATATGACGATTCGTTGTCTCAATACGTTGAAATCTGTGGACTTGATTGCATCAGAAGATACCCGCAATACCCAAAAATTATTGAATCATTTCGAGATTACGACGCCTCAGAGAAGTCTCCATGAACATAATTATCAAGAGCGAATTCCCCAATTGACTGCTTTACTTTTGGAAGGTCGCAGTATCGCTCAAGTTTCCGATGCCGGGATGCCTTCCATCAGTGATCCGGGTCATGAGCTGGTAGCTGCCTGTATTGAGGCGCAGATTCCAGTGGTTTCCCTTCCCGGACCAACTGCTGGACTGACGGCATTGATTGCTTCAGGATTAAACCCGCAGCCAAATTTGTTTTATGGTTTTCTTCCTCGCAAGAAAAGTGAGCAGCAAAAAGCCTTAACTGAACTGCTGCCGCAGACAGCTACGATGATCTTTTATGAGTCGCCTCATCGTATCGGGGAAACAGTCAAGAATATGGCCGCGATCTTCGGAGGTGAGCGACAAGGAGTAATCTGTCGTGAACTGACCAAACTCCATGAAGAGTATCTGCGGGGAAGTCTGACGGAACTTGCAGCATATCTCAAAGAAACCGATTTAAAGGGAGAATGCTGTTTGATGGTGGCAGGCAATCCCGATCCTGAGGGCTGGCAGGTGGTAACAGCAGTTGCTGAAGAACGAACCGTAAAAGAGCAGGTGGAGGAGCTAATTGCTTCGGGGATGAAACCCAATGGGGCAATTAAGGAGATTGCCCAGCGCCTTTCCAAGAAGAAACAGGAAATTTATAACGAATACCATGAGTTAAACTGAGTCACTTTAGGTTTTTAGATTTTGTATAAATATATGAAAAAGCAATGCCGGTCTAGTACATTTGTAGTGAGACCCAAAAGTTAGACCTTATACCGACTAGATTTTCTAGTCGGTATTTTTATGCGGTCATTCGTTGCCGATACTGCACTGGGCTGCAGCCCAGTTTTATTTTGATTCGTTGATGATTAT
>NZ_JBMHFB010000011.1:0-112505 GCF_049166715.1 Enterococcus infantis
CATCCAAGGACTGATTTTTGTTTAAGAAAGAGCGAAAAATAAAAAAGCGCTCAGGCAAGAATTTTTTCCTGCCTGAGCTCATTCACTCATTCAATTTGAACTCACCAACACTATTTGACGAAGAGCCCTTTTTTTTCGTACTTTTTACACCAAAAATGCCGGCAGAAAGCGGCTCACAGAATCAAAAGCTTGACGCTGTGAGTGCACGACTGTCGGCATTTTTATTAATTTGAAGCTTTCATTGCTTTTGCTGTTTCGGGGAAGTTCTCCGAATACGGAGTTGTAATCAGCGCCAGCCTAAACCGGGAGCTACGTCTTTGATAAAGGTTTCCATCAGATGCACGTTATAATCTACTCCCAATGTGTTAGGAATCGTGATTAAAACCGTGTCGGCTTCTTTCAATGCTTCATCTTGTGCCAATTCTTTAACCAATTGATCCGGTTCACCGGCAAAGGTACGACCGAAAATCGTCGGATTGCGGTGATAAGCCAAGAAACCTACTTGGTCGTATTTGGAATCGTCATCGCCGCCAAACAAACGACGGTCAAAATCAGTGGTGATGGGTTGAATCGAACGAGTAACCAGTGTCCGGGGTTCGAAGTCGTGACCGGCTTCTTTCCAAGCCTGTTTGAAGGCTCGCAATTGTTTTGCTTGTTGGATGTGGAAAGGTTCATTGGATTCGTTATTCACCAAGGTTGAGGATTGCAAGTTCATGCCGTGTTTAGCTGCCCAGATGGCAGTTTCTTGTGAACCGGCACCCCACCAGATTCGTTGTTTTAGACCTTCTGAATAAGGTTCGATGCGTAGTTTACCAGGAGCTTGTGGGAACATCGGCATCGGATTTGGTTCAGCAAAGCGCTTGCCTTGCAAAAGTTCCATGAATTCCAGCGTCCGTTCTCGGGTAACTTCTTTGATTTCTTCTTCGCTGTAGTCATAGCCGAAATACTTCCAGCCATCTAACACTTGTTCCGGTGACCCACGGCCCACGCCCAATTGCACGCGTCCTTGAGTGATTATATCCGTCAAACCGGCATTTTCTGCCATCATATAAGGATTTTCATAGCGCATGTCGATTAAGCCGGTACCGATTTCAATCTTGCTCGTTTTGGCACCGATAGCTGCCATCAGTGGAAATGGTGATCCAATCTGAGGGGCAAAGTGATGCACCCGGAACCAAGCGCCGTCAATCCCCAACTTTTCAGCTTCAACCGCCAAGTCAATGGATTGCAGATACGCTTCTTCGGCAGTTTTGACTAATGAGCTCTGATCCATCCAATGACCAAAACTCAAAAAACCGATATTTTTCATTGTCGATTTCCTCCTTCTTTATTGGAAAATCACTTACTTTTGATAAGTTACTGCGATTTTACTATGGATCTGAGAAAAAAGCGAATATTTGTGCCGCAAAAAAAATGCAGGGTAATGAACAAAATAAAATTTTACACAAAGGTGGTGAGAATGAGGAATTTATCAGGGGTTCAAAGCGTTTTTTTGATGAAAAATATGATAGACCATAAAAATTTCAATCATTAGCGAAAAAAATTCTATGTTTAACTATTTCCGCAATCGCTATACTGACAATAAATAAAGCGCATACAATGTGCTGAAAGAGAGGAAAAAATGAATATGAAAAAGAGAAATGCGTTTGCTGCTTTGGCTTTAGCTTTGGGGTTGACGGTCAGTCTAACAGCCTGCAGTTCCGGTTCTGAAGGTGGGACGGATGCTTCAAAAGGTGGTGGCGATGCAGCCGCTTCAAAAGTTGCCAACAAGGACAAGCCACTGGTTTGGTTCAACCGCCAGCCTTCCAACTCCTCTACTGGTGAACTGGATATGACTGCTCTTAATTTTAATAAAGATACTTACTATGTCGGATTTGATGCTTCCCAGGGGGCAGAAGTACAAGGAACAATGATCAAAGACTATATCGAAAAAAATATCGATAAGATCGATCGCAACGGTGATGGGGTCATCGGTTATGTATTAGCTATCGGTGACGTAGGTCATAACGACTCTATCGCTCGTACCAGAGGGGTGCGTAAAGCATTGGGCACAGGTGTAGATCAAGGTGGCAGTGTGAATAGCGAACCGATTGGGACGAATGTGGATGGCAAATCCAAAGTTGTACAAGATGGTACTTTAGAAGTTAACGGGAAATCCTATAAGATCCGCGAACTGGCTTCACAGGAAATGAAAAATAACTCTGGTGCTACTTGGGATGCAGCGACTGCCGGTAATGCTATCGGGACTTGGGCATCATCTTTTGCTGAGCAGATTGATGTGATCGCTTCCAACAATGATGGGATGGGGATGTCCATCTTCAACTCTTGGTCTAAAGACAACAAAGTACCGACATTTGGCTACGATGCTAACAGTGATGCTGTGGCAGCCATTGGAGAAGGTTATGGTGGAACTATCAGCCAACACGCAGACGTTCAAGCTTACTTGACACTGCGGGTATTGCGTAATGCTTTGGACGGTGTCGATATTGATACCGGTATCGGTACCAAAGACGAAGCGGGCAATGTGTTGAGTTCAGATGTGTACACTTACAATGCCGATCAACGTTCATACTACGCGTTGAATGTCGCTGTTACTGCTGACAACTACAAAGATTTCACCGATTCTACTAAAGTTTACGAACCAGTTTCTCATCAATTGGACAAAACCAAATCGCCTGAAAAGAAAGTTTGGTTGAATATCTACAACTCTTCCGACAATTTCTTAGGTTCTACCTACCAACCCCTGTTGGAAGCTTATGATGATCTGCTGAACTTAAAAGTGGAATATATCGCTGGTGACGGTCAAACAGAATCTAATATCACCAACCGTTTGGGCAACCCAAGTGAGTACGATGCTTTTGCAATCAACATGGTTAAAACAGATAACGGCGCTTCTTACACCTCTATTCTTAACCAATAAGATCAATAAGGGGATTCGGGGTTGCGACAAAAAAGCTGTTGCAGCCCCAATTTTAAGGAAACATCTGGTAACAGCTGATTAGAAAAGTCAAAGAGCTAGCCATTTAGCCGCAGTCTCACCTGATTTGGTGGGCTAGATGCATCAGTCGAATATAGCTACCGACCACCAAACTTACGCCGCCTGTATCGCCATAAAGAATGGCCAGCGACAGAAGTCCAATAGTCGGATTATCTCAAAGTTCTTTACAGGAGTAGACATCATGACAGAAAACAAAGATGATATCGTATTATCGATACGAGGAATGAGCAAGTCTTTTGGCCGCAACCGCGTGTTAGATCGCATCAATCTAGATGTAAAGCGGGGAACGGTTATGGGGCTGATGGGAGAAAACGGTGCCGGTAAGTCGACGATGATGAAGTGCCTCTTTGGTACATATCAAAAAGACGAAGGAACCGTCTTCTTGGAAAATAAAGAAGTCAATTTTACAGGACCTAAGGATGCGCTGGAAAATGGGATTGCAATGGTCCACCAAGAATTGAACCAAGCCCTAGAACGCAATGTAGTCGACAATTTGTTCTTGGGACGCTACCCCCTTAATTCGTTAGGGATGGTGGATGAAAAACGAATGCGTAAAGAAGCCTCCGAGTTGTTTCGGAAGCTGGGAATTACCGTCAACTTGACGCAACCAATGCGTACTATGTCGGTTTCTCAGCGCCAGATGTGCGAAATTGCTAAGGCGATTTCTTACAATTCAAAAGTTATCGTGTTAGATGAACCTACCTCTTCGTTGACCGTGCAAGAAGTGGAAAAATTGTTCGATATGATGCGGATGTTGCGAGAAAAAGGCATCTCCATCGTCTACATCTCCCACAAGATGGACGAAATTTTTGAAATTTGCGACGAAGTATCCATTTTGCGAGACGGGAAATTAGTTGCGACCAAAGCGACCAACGATACCAATATGAATGAATTAATTGCAGCCATGGTGGGACGTTCCTTGGAAAATCGGTTTCCACCGGTAGATAATACACCGGGAACGAGTATTTTGTCTGTGAGACACCTTTCCACTAAATTTGCACCGCAACTTCAGGATGTGACCTTCGATGTCGGCCGTGGTGAAATTTTCGGCTTGTACGGATTAGTTGGTGCGGGTCGGACAGAACTATTAGAGACGATTTTTGGTATTCGAACCCGAGCGGCTGGGCGGGTCTATTTCAACGAAAAACTGATGAACTTCAACAGTCCGAAAGAAGCGATGGAACACGGATTTGCTTTGATTACAGAAGAGCGTAAAGCCAACGGAATTTTTGAAAAAGGGAATTTGGTCTTCAATACGACAATTGCAAATCTGCCGCAATACAAAGCCGGAGTGGCATTGTCCAACCAGAAGATGGAAAAAGCGACGGTCAATGAAATTAAAGTCATGCGGACCAAAGCGATGGGTCCTCACGATGCTATCGCCAGCTTGTCAGGGGGAAACCAGCAAAAGGTGATTTTCGGAAAATGGCTGGAGCGTAATCCGCAAGTTTTCATGATGGATGAACCAACGCGGGGGATCGACGTAGGGGCGAAATATGAGATCTATGAATTGATCATTAATATGGCCAAACAAGGAAAGACGATTATTGTGGTCTCTTCGGAAATGCCGGAAATTTTGGGGATTACCAACCGTATTGGCGTGATGTCAAACGGCCGACTCTCCGGTATCGTCAATACCACCGATACCAATCAAGAAGAATTGTTACGCCTCAGCGCGAAATACTTATAATTTAAGGAGATATCAGAGTATGGCAACGGAAAAAGGAAAACTGCTGACAGCCGAAGCGGAGCTAAAACTACGTCAACCTATCGATGACTATGTTGGTGGCTTACAAAATCAGATCAACGCCCTGCGATTAGAGGGGACCGACCGCGTAATTTCATTATTGAGCCTGATTGAGACGACTAAACGAGACCGCAGCTTGACAAAAGAGGAAAAGAGTCAACAAATCGCCGACTACAAGCAACAGTTGGAGACAGCAAAAAAAGTTGAAGAACAGAATAAACCCCAAGTAGCTGCTCTAATCAGCCAAGCAGAGAATTATTTGAATGAACACTTTGATAAAGAATATTTTTTGCCAGTCAAAGAGAGTGCTCAACAGGAACGAGTCATTGCGAAAAAAAATTACCAAGATCGGATTCGTTCATTAAATGCTGAACGAGAAGCAGCACTTGCCAAACTATCCGATCATCAAGAAATCAAAGAAGAAAAATATGTCTTTAAAAACCGTCTCTTTGACATCAAGATGGATTACCAAGCTGAAAAACAGCGAGTTAAAGATCGGGAACATGAAGCATTTATCCATAAGTATCATCTGTTAGACCTCTTACGAATGTCAAAATTCAGCATCAAAGAAACCATCGAACAACGTTGGGAAAACTATCGCTATACCTTCAACCGACGGGATTTCTTGCTGCGTAATGGTTTGTATTTTGCCATCATTATTGTCTTCATTATCTTGGCAATCATCACGCCGATTGTCAAAGGGACACCTTTATTGACCTATAATAATATCTTGAATATCCTACAACAGGCGTCACCGCAAATGTTTCTGGCGCTGGGGGTTGCCGGCTTGATTCTACTGACGGGGACCGACTTGTCCATCGGGCGGATGGTAGGGATGGGGATGACTGCTTCGACTATCATCATGCACCAAGGAATCAATACCGGGGGTGTTTTCGGTCATATCTTCGACTTCAGTAAAATGTCTTTGGGTGCTCGTGTGGTTTTGGCATTAGTGGTGACTATTATCTTATCGACAATTTTTACGACGATTGCCGGGTTCTTTACCGCGAAGTTTTTGATGCATCCTTTCATCTCGACCATGGCCAATACGCTGATTATCTTTGGACTGGTGACGTATGCCACTAAAGGGGTTTCTTTTGGGGCAATTGATCCAGCAATTCCCAATATGATTATTCCAAAATTGAACGGATTTCCTTCCATCATTTTGTGGGCAGTAGCTGCTATCGTGATCGTCTGGTTTATCTGGAATAAAACCACTTTTGGTAAAAACTTGTATGCTGTCGGGGGGAATCCTGAAGCTGCAGCCGTTTCAGGGATTTCAGTGTTTGCTGTAACCATCGGCGCCTTTGTTTTGGCAGGCATCCTGTATGGTTTCGGTTCTTGGTTAGAATGTGCCCGCATGGTAGGTTCTGGCTCTGCAGCTTATGGGCAAGGTTGGGAAATGAATGCTATCGCAGCCTGTGTGGTAGGGGGCGTTTCTTTCACTGGTGGGATTGGTAAAATCTCCGGTGTTGTTGTCGGTGTCACGATTTTCACGGCGCTGACTTATGCATTGACTATCTTAGGGATTGATACGAACTTGCAGTTCGTCTTCTCTGGGGTCATTATCCTTGTAGCTGTTACCTTGGACTGCTTGAAATATGTTCAAAAGAAATAGCCGTTGGAACTGAACGGTTCAAAAAGGGGACTATGGCGCATACCATGGTCCTTTTTTGTTAGTGTGGTCAAAGAAAAGGCAGATGACCTCTTCCTATTTTTTATAAAAGGGTCCATAATGGAAGCGCTTCTTAAAATAGTTGCAAAAAAATGTGCAACGATAAACTAAAAAAAGTGGGAAGGTGACAAAATGAGTAACTACACATTACTTTTAGTGGATGATGAAGAGGATGTCTTACGAGTCATCACCAAAAAAGTTGCATGGGAAGCACTGGGTTTTCGCGTAATCGGTACTGCCAATAATGGGGTTCAAGCTTTGGACATCGTGGAAAAAGAACAGCCGGATGTAATCATGACAGATATCAAAATGCCCTATATGAATGGCTTGGAACTATTTCAACAGGTTAAGGCGGACTATCCAGCGACCAAATTGCTGATCTTTTCGGGATTTGATGAATTCGAATATGTGAAAGAAGCACTGCGTCTGGAAGTGGGGGATTACATATTGAAACCCGCTAGCTCAGTAGAATTGACAGAGGCCTTCACGCAGCTAAAAATAAAATTGGATAAAGAAGCTGCCGAGAGTCGTAATATCGAGACATTACAGCAATACTATCAGGAATCATTGCCGCTGATGCAGGTGAACTTTTATGCCACTCTTTTGGAAGGTCGCGTCAAAGAAGCCGACCTCCCGCGCTTTTTGACTAGCTATCAAATTCCCTTGAAGGGGCCTTTATACTGCTGCTTGGTTTTGCATACGTCATTGAGCCGACTGACTACCGAAATGAATCCGCTTTTGCTGACAGCGGCTGTGCAAAAGCAAGCCACCGATTTTTTTGACGACAAGTGGCAAGGCGTCTATTTTTCTTATTTGGGAGAAACTGTGATGCTGGCCCAACTGGCTGATGAAAAAGCCATTCCAGAGTTGACCGACGAGTGCGACCGCTTTTGTCGCTATGTACTGCGTAAACTCAATGCAGTAGTGACCATTGGAATGGGACAAGTGTGTACGACGATTTTGGATTTGGGAAATTCATACAGCAGTGGTCGCATGGCGGTGTCCTATCGTTCAATTTACGGCGCCTCTCGTGTGTTGAATATCAATGAGGTGGCTCCCCAGGAAATGCAAAATGTTACCCTCTCCAATGAAGGCGAATTGGGGGAATTGTTGAAAAAGATCCATGTTGGCCCAAAAGCAGCAGTGGAGCAGGCAGCGAGTGTTTACTTGGAGCATTTGAATGAAACCACTATGAGTTTTTCTCAACACACGGTGGTCATCTCAGAACTCATCGGGGCCTTGTACCGCTTCTCGGTAAATAATAACTTGACTGCTGAAGCACTGACAGACAACATCAAAGAGCTCTACACAAGATTGCCGGAAATGGAACCGGTATCATTGCGAAACTGGTTGCTAGAGACGACGGGAATGCTGTATGAACAGCTGAAAACAGCCCGCAGCCATACGACGAAATCACTGGTATTAAAAGCACAAGAATATGTCCGTAGCCACTATAACGATGAGACGCTATCTTTAGATGATATCTGTCACTTTCTCGGTGTTTCCAACTCTTATTTTTCATCGATGTTTAAAAAGGAGACGGGGACGACTTTTATCGGCTATCTGACGGACTATCGTTTAGACCACGCTTCACGCATGCTTTTAGAAACAGCTGAAAAAAGCTACATTATCGGACAAAAAGTCGGATACACAGATCCCAATTATTTCAGTTATGTATTCAAACGACGCTTTGGATTGTCACCACTAAACTATCGGACGGGGAATGTTGAACGTGTGGGAAAAGTATAAGAAAAAGTTCTCTGACATGGGATTACAGTCAATCTTGATGCTCGTCTTTTCCGCCTTGACGATTTTGATTACGTTGATCACTGGTTGGCTTTTGTACACGCGCTTTTCTCGGCTGGCACAGGAAAAGGAAGTCGAGGCTTCCCAGGAATTGATGCGCCAAACTCGGGATTCCATCGAAAGTTATCTAATGCAGATGCGCCAAATTTCTGACATGGTCTACTATGATGTAATCAAAGAAAATGACTTTGCCACTCAAGATCAAATCATCCATAACGGTATGAATCTACTCTACGAAAGCAGTAAAGATAATCTGGCTAGTGTGGCTATTTACAACAACTACGGTAGCTTGATTGCCGCTGAACCAGTCGCTCTTCAAAAAGAAGACCCTAATATTACCAATCAGGAATGGTTTCAACAAGCACTTTCGAAGATGGAGAACATTCATTTTTCCACTCCCCACATCCAGAATCTCTTTGATAATGGTAGCATGCACTATGATTGGGTGATCTCATTAAGTCGCGCTGTGGAACTCAACAACAATGGCGATAGTCAACTAGGTGTGCTGTTGGTGGATATGAATTACTATCGTGTTTCACATATGATGGAGCAGATCAATCTACCGAAGAATTTGAAATATTATTATTTATGTGATGCAAACGGAAAAATTATCTACCATCCGAAACAGATTCAGATTGAAAAAGGGCTGCTGCGTGAAGATACAGCAGCCGCTGCTGAATATAAAGAAGGCAGTTACGACAATTCTTTTCAAGGAATCAAACGTACGGTATTGGTCAATGATATCAGTTATACCGGTTGGAAATTGGTGGGGGTCATTCCAAAAGAAACTTTTCTGCAAGATCGTTTTCGGGTGGGCTTAGTTTTGGCCTTTTATGTGGTCTTGATGGCAATGGTTCTTTTACTGGTGAATCGGTTGATTGCCCTGAGAGTATCCAGTCCACTGCGAAAATTGAATGACTCGGTAGTAGGATATGAAGCTGGAGAAAACTCGACAATTTATATCGGTGGCTCCTCGGAAATCCGTCACTTGGGACATTCGATTCAAATGTCATATGAACAAAACGAATTATTGATGAAGGAAGTGATTTCGGAGCATAATGAGCGACGGAAAAGTGAATTGGATGCCCTGCAAAGCCAGATTAATCCGCATTTTTTATACAATACACTAGAATCTATCACCTGGATGATTGAAGGAGAACGCAACGACAAGGCAGTCTTCATGGTAACGCAATTGGCGAAGCTGTTCAGAATTAGCCTTTCAAAAGGGCGAACGGTGATTAGTGTGGCTGATGAGCTGCAGCATGCCAGAAGCTATCTAAATATCCAGATGGAGCGCTACCAAGAAAGTGTCTCAGTGAGTTTCGATATTGATCCAGAAGTCGAAAACCAAGCAATTGTTAAGCTGGTTTTGCAGCCGATTTTGGAAAATAGTTTGAACTACGCGCTGACAGGTCTTGATGAAGGTGGTGAGATTCGGATCGTTGGTCGTCTGGTAGAAAATGAGATTCGACTTTCGGTAATAGACAATGGAGTAGGTATGACCAAAGAGCAGGTGGCCTCGTTGTTGACTGATGATGAAAAGGTTGCCAAGATGGGCTCCGGTGTTGGGTTAGTAAACGTTAACAGACGTCTGCAACTATTTTTCGGTAAGAGCTATGGATTACGAGTACAAAGCCAACTGGATGAAGGCACGACTGTCACCATTGTGATCCCTGCGGTAGCGTATACCGAAGAAAATCGCAAACGGCTAGAGCAAGGTTTCCGTTTCAATGATGATGTATTGAAAGCTGAAGAAAAAGGGCAGGTGGAACCAGATGAAGAACCATAAAATCTTTATTTTGCTGGAATTAGTGTTAGGGGGGATGGCTGTTGTCTTAGCGCTTCTGATGCTGACGGCAGATCCTGATGCCAGTGTGGGGAAAGTTGCGGTTATCTTGCCTGATTCTGATAGTAGTCGGTGGGCTTCTCTGCGCTACGGCTTAAAAATGGCTGCTGCTGATTACAATGTAGAAGTAGTCGTTACAGATACTGGTGAGACCATGACTGCTGCAAAGCAAAAAAAGTTCATTGATCAGGAAGTAGCCAATGGCGCAGACGCAGTTATTGTTGGTCCGGCAGTAGGAGAAGAGGAAACGGCAATGCTTGCCAAGATTGAGCAAGAACTTCCAGTGGTGATGATTGGCAGCGCTCCTACATCTAATAAAAGCTCTGTGACTAGTGTCGCTCCTGATAATTTAGTGATGGGCCAGGCGCTGGCAGAAGAGCTGTTACAAGACTATGCTGGTGATCTTGAGGGTAAAACTTTAGGAATCATCTGCGAAGAGACAGATGATTCCAAAGAAGAAGGATTTGAAACGGCGTTGGCGGACAAAGGTGTAGTGATAAAATGGCGCTGCAAAATCAGTGATGAAATGAAAAAAGATGGGGTTCCAGAAGCATTGGCACCAGTAGATTTGGTGGCAGCGTTGGACGATAAAAGCGTGGCTGCTTATGCAGAAAGTCACAAAAACAGTAATCTGAAAAATGCTGTAGCTTATGGTATCGCGCACTCCACGGAAGCTGTCTATTATCTGGATACCGGTTTAGTAAAAGCGCTGATAGTTCCTGATATTTTCAGTATGGGCTATCTGAGTGTCGGTAAGGCAACACAGCTGTTACAATTTCATTTGGGAAAAATCGACAGTAAAACCGTAGCCTATCAAGTCTTGCGTGGAGAAAACCTATTCACTGAGGACAATCAGAAGCTGCTGTTTACTATGAATCAAAATTGAGAAAGGAGCCCTAACTGTGAGAGTCAAAAGGACAGTATGGCTGATATTCAGCCTTTTGGCAGTTTTCTCATTAGCTGCATGTGCCAGCTCACCAACTCCGAACACCCCCAAAATTTATTGACTGCCGTAACTTTTCCGGAAGCAACAAGTAACGATATTTGTATTTCGGTAGAGACAGGCGACGAGTAAGTCTGTCGGGAAACTGGCAGATAGTGATAAGTAATTTCTTATCCAACAAAGAAACTGAATTGCTGGAAAGCCGTAAAGCTCAGCTGGCCACAACGTAAGGATAGCCAAACCTAAGCGTGACGGCGGTGAAAACAGAAAAAACAGCTGAGATGACATAAGGTTAAAACCTACTTGTCAAAAACAATCGGTGATCAGCAGCGAAGCTCAGAAATGAGAACGTTCAACGACTATTCCTCTTGAGGGAAGTACACGGAAAAGCCCGTGGAAGTGGTTTCGCCTAACCCAAAGTAATTTGGTATGGAGAAGAGATAGTCTGTGCTTGTATGAAAGTACAAGAAGTTCATCAGAGAACTGCATGTGGGGTAGCGTCTGCATGTGAACGACACCTTCAGTAGCTGGCTGGGGCATAATTATGGTTTTACTGGTGCTTGTGAATCAATTAGAGAATAACAAGTTCGGTAAACTGTGAGTGACAGCTTGACTGTAATTTGCGGTTTATCACGAGCATCGGGGCCAAGAATTGTGTGGAGCCGTTTCAGAAGGTCTAGGTGGGGGTCACACGATACGACAAAAGTGATCGGTTTATGAATGAGCTAACGGATAGTATGGAAGAAAAGTTAAAGGAGTTGGGTAAAGAAAAAGAAGTTGAGACAGTGATGACCATTCGAGATGCTTCGGATTCTCAGCGACAACAAAACGAGCAGGTTAAGGAATTGCTGGGTGCTGGCTGTAATGTTCTGCTGGTAAACCTGGTGGATCGGACCAACACTTCTTCTATTATCGAACAGGCTAAAGAACGTGACGTACCGGTGATTTTTTTCAATCGTGAGCCGGTAGCTGAGGATTTAAAGCAATGGAATAAATTGTATTATGTGGGAGCGGATGCCCAAGAGTCTGGTAAGATGCAAGGTGAGTTGGCTGCTGCGGCAATCGCTGAAAATCCTAAAATTGATCGCAATCAAGATGGCAAAATCCAGTATGTAATTTTAGAAGGAGAACCCGGACATCAAGATGCCATTATTCGAACCGAAGAGAGTGTCAATACCTTGAAAAATGCCGGTATCAAATTGGAGAAACTGGGGTATGGCATCGCCAATTGGAACCGGGCTCAGGCAGAAAATCGAATGATGCAGCTCATTGGCCAATATCAAAATGATATCGAGCTGGTCCTCTCCAACAATGATGAAATGGCCCTTGGCGGATTAGATGCTTATGCTAAACTCAATCGCACCGAATCTAGCATTCCGGTGTTTTTCGGAATTGATGGGACTAAAATAGGCTTGCAGGCAGTAAAAGATGGCTTACTAGCCGGTACCGTCTACAATGATAAGGATGGTCAAGCTACGGCAATGGCTGAACTAGCAGCTGATTTGGCGTTAGGAAAAAAGAGCCGACTCACAGCAGCCGGACCCCAGATTTACCTGCCCTATAAAAAAATTACCAAAGAAAATGTGGCTGATTTTTAAATTTTAAAACTAGTCCGACTGTGCTACTAGACAATGCCAAATGGTAGGGGGTTCAGGGGGCTGAAGTTGCCAGAATTATTTCATCCAATTAGGAGGTAGTCATATTGTGACTATCTCTTTTTTTATAATCAGAATAGACCTGTGGAGTTTGATAGGCGGCAGGTTTCCAAAAAATTTGCTGTTCGTTGGCAAGTTATTATTGTTTACATAAGGTCATCCAAACGACTAGTCGCCTTTCGCTGATGTGCAGGTATAAATGATTATCGGAAAAGAGGAGATTGGATGTTTGAAGCGGCAAGTAAGACGCAAGACACTCTGTCATTGGCAGAATGGATCATAAAGGGCAGTTGGAGTCAGATGAATGACTACAATCCTTTTATGACATTGGTAAAGGGCGCTGATGGTGACACAAAGCCGTTTATCACAGCTGCCTGTGAGTCTTACAAACGTGCAGTTGAGACTGGTATTGAACCTGAGGGAGGATTCTCTTGGGAAGCACCCGGAGATAACTTGAAATCATTACCGAGTTATGCCAAGCAAAGTGCTTCTTATAAATTCGGCATTCCGGCGTTGTACAGTGGTTCGCTTGAGCAGTCTTCAGTGATTCTCGTGCTGCTTAATCCAGGCGGAACTTACAATGATATGGATTTGACAATCTGGTCGGCGATAAAGCAAGACGGTGGAGATCTGGTGCCTCCTAAAACGGTGGCAGAGTTTCTGGAAATCTATGATGAAAATGGCAAGTTTCGTGATCCAAATGAAAATTGGTCAATTGATTTAGCGCGATTGAAAGCGTATGTGTGGGATGATCAACGGAACAAGCTATATCAAGAGCTGGCTGATGAAACCAATCGCTATGATGAAGTTCCCTTGTTGACCCGTATGAAAACGGACGGAATCGCGGATTTGAAATCAGCAAAGCAGGAATACTATTATTTTGACAAATACTTCCGAGGATTATTTACACCTATTGGGACCCAAGATCACTTTTTTGACGTGGCAGTTGACAGGTTAGCAGATATTGCAAATAAGTCGGAGGCTGAAGGCAAAGAATTCAAAGAGAAAATCCGCGAGTTGAAAATCGCAACGCTGGATTTATTTCCTTACCGCAGTAAGACCATCACTCTTCCTAAAAAGGAGATTGCTTCAGTCTGTAAGCAAGCCTCCAGTCGCTTTGTAATTTCTGTCATCTTGAAACGGATCTATGAGTATGAACACCGAAGTGAAACTGCAGACCTTGTTCCACCGAGATTTATCATCCGCTCCTATAAGGACAGAAAAGGAAATCCAGGCATCTGGGAATCAGCCATCCAGGAATTTTTGCAGCAAGAAGAAAATCAGAAAATCGATCTTTCCATGGCAACCATTGCAAAATACGTGCTGACGTTTTCTTCTTTTCAAAATGTCGTGATGACTGAAAAGAATCTTCGGCAAGTGACTCCGCAAGAAAAGGGAGCTCAAGTCGCGGCAATCGAAACAGCCGAGTACGAACAATTAATCAAAGTTTCCGGAATTGACGCCCTCTTTAGTAAAGAAGCGGTGGCAATGAAAGGCTGAGAATCTTGGCGGGTGGCTGTCAGTGGCCACAAACGGAGGGCTTGTCACTAATAAAACTGTCATAAGACTATGCTGCAATCGCGGCATGGTCTTTTTTGGCAGGCAAAATATATGTGGTGGCCGCCTGTTTTTGACGAATTGGCGTATTTTTGCTACAATCAATTTGCGAACGTATGTTCTGTTGGAGGTGGAAAGATGGAATTATCAAAGAAGATTGAGATCCTGGCTGAATCAGCCAAATATGATGTTTCCTGTTCCAGCAGTGGGGTGACTGAAAACAATCGCCAAGGAACAGTCGGTAGTACGGCGGCGGCCGGTATCTGTCATTCCTTTACTCCGGATGGGCGATGTGTCTCTTTGCTGAAGCTGCTGTTGACCAATGCGTGTATCTTTGACTGTCACTATTGTATCAATCGCAAGTCCAATCACATTCCGCGGGCAGCCTTTACGCCAAGAGAAGTTGCCGATTTGACAATGGATTTTTATATGCGCAATTACATTGAAGGCCTGTTTTTGAGTTCTGCTATTATCCAAAATGTGGACTATACTTGCGAACTGCTGATTGAGACATTGCGGATTCTTCGTCATGAAAAGGGCTTTCGAGGCTATATTCACGTCAAGGCTATCCCGGGAGCAGATGAGCGGCTGATCCAGGAGCTGGGCTTTTTGGCGGACCGGATGAGTGTGAATGTGGAATTGCCTTCACGGGAAAGCTTACAATTACTGGCGCCGGACAAAGATCCTTTAGCGCTGTACAAGCCGATGAAACAAATCGCAACAGTCAAACAGCAGCAACGGTTGCTACCAGCGCTCCGCAAAAGTCCGACCTTTGTGCCAGCCGGTCAGTCTACTCAGATGATTATCGGAGCAACTCCGGAAACTGATCGGGCCATCGTAAAAATTGCCGCGAATCTTTACGGGAAATATGATTTGAAACGGGTCTATTATTCTGCCTATATTCCGGTGAACAATGACTCACTGCTACCGGCGGTGACGACCGATCCGCCATTATTGCGGGAACACCGGTTGTACCAAGCAGACTGGCTGATGCGTTTTTACAAATTTTCTGCCGATGAAATCCTGACAGAAGAGAAGCCTAACTTCAATTTATACCTAGACCCTAAGGCAAACTGGGCGGTGCAACATTATGAGCAGTTCCCTGTTGATGTGCAAACTGCCTCCTATGAGCGGCTATTGCGCATCCCTGGAATCGGGCCGAAAAGTGCCAAAAATATCATTAAGGCCAGAAAATACTACCAGTTACAATTATCCGACTTAAAACGTTTGGGTGTGGTGGTCAAACGTGCCCAGTATTTTGTTTCCTGCAATCAGCAACAGCTGGCAGGGTTGATCCGCGACCCCGAGTGGATTATCGCGTCTTTAGTCTCCTCCAAGCAATACAATACCTTGAAAAACTTGAATACCCAGACGACAAGTGAACAGTTGAGCCTGTTTGATGTGGAAAAACTGGCACATCATCAGATGAGTGGAAAGGCGGGAAGCTCATGATTCAATTGCAAGAGCAGGATGTCTTGTGGGAATACGACGGCAGTTTCTGGGGGATGATGACTGTCGTGGACCGCGCTTTTTCCCAAAAAATTCTGCCAGCAGAAATTCTAAATCCTGCTACAACTGCTATCAGTCTATTTCCCAGTGAATGGCTGGCCACTGATGAAAGCCGTGGAAAGCAAATCTGGCGACGCCTACAGCAGAAATTGACCCCGGATAATCAGGCTTTTATCCGAGATGGCTTCAACAGCACGTTGTTGGATAAAGAAAGAGCGCTGTTAACAGCAATCGCCATTGCATTGGAGAGTCGGGACTCGTTAACCAATTTTATCGGCCACCCCCAAGTGCTGGCACTGCAAAAAGCGATCCAGTCGCTTTTAGGAGAAGTACATCTGCTGACCGGCTTTGTTCGTTTTGAATATGTCGGGGCTATCCTTTTCAGTAAAATCGCGCCGAAACATCAGTCACTCCCGTATCTTTGTCCACATTTTGCAGAGCGCTATCCCAATGAACAACTGCTTATCTATGACGAAACCCATCGATTGTTGGCAGTCATCGATCACGGGGCGACTTCATTTATTGAGGATCTCGATTGTCCTTTATCACCAGAAGACGCCAATGAAGTACAGGTCCAAGAACATTGGCAGACCTTTTTAGCAGCCGTGACCATCAAGGAACGCAGCAACCCCACTCTCCAGCGCAGTCACCTGCCACTGCGTTTTCGAGGAAATATGGTGGATTTTGGGCGGGGAAAACAGCAAGCCCCACCGCTTGAATGAAAAAAGGACGAAGCTTAGCGCACAAACCCAACCATCGTTGTGTAGGTACTCTGAGCTTCGCCTTTTTTTGTGAAGCGACTAGCAATGAAATGCTTTATCAAAGAAGAATGAGGTAGAGAAGTCCCCGCGATATTACGATTTTTTTCTAAAAAGTGTTACTACATAAGATACACCAGTGGCAGAGATGGTGATGATTCCTGCAAGTAAAAAGAGCATACCAATAGGCAGCAGATAAAAATTTTCGTGCAGAAAACCGGCAGCATCAATATATTCCACCGAGTGCCCTTTAATAAATAAGAGAGCTAGTCCCAACAGTAGTAAAAAAGCACCAATGGCAGTCGTAATCAGGTTAAGCTTGGCCCTTCTTGTAGTACTCCCGTCTTTGATCAGTTTTTCTGTTAAATTATTATTCACATGAGTTCCTCCTAAAATCAATTCATCAAGTGAAAGGTGAAAAACGTCTGCAATTAGAATCAACATTTCTAGGTCAGGAAGATTTCGATCATTCTCCCAGTTTGAAACGGCTTGTCGGGTGACATTCAGGCGAGTACCGAACTGTTCTTGTGTTAAGTTATTTTTAATACGTAGTGTTTTTATTTGTTCTCCAAATTCCATCATCCTTCTCCTTTCCCAGATGTTTGTTTACCTTAGCTGAAGATTCGGCGGTTTCCAAGCAAGCATTGCTTGCCAGCTGTCAAATCAAGGGAAAGAGCTGCTTGCGACATGCAGAAGCTCCGTTGATTTCAGGTTTTGCCAGCCTTATCTCCACAGAATAAACAAGTCAAACTAACTGATTTTTTGTAGGAATCGTTGTCATTATATCAAGAAAGTCCAAATTGGAACCAAATTGGTGACTAGTATCTTCTAAAGCAAAGAATTCATCTGGTGCGGATGCAAGGGATGTTTAAATAATTGTAGAAAGCATGAATAGAAACTATATATTGGAAGTAGAAAAACCACATTAGCCAGCATTTCCTTGAAACAAGAGGTCGTGTCTTTTCTAGATTTTTTCCTTATAATGGGAGTAACAATAAGCGATAGAGAAGGTGCAAAATGAACGGGCAGCAAAGACTATTGATGATTTTTATCCGACTGCTGAGTGGTCGAAAAATCACCAAGCGAGAGTTAATGGAAGAGTTCGGCAAAAAGGAGTCCACAATTCAAAGGGATATCGCAATTATCGAGGATGTTCTTTCTGAGGATATCGCAGGAAAAACCATTCGGGAGACTGTGTCAATCCAGCGAGACGGAAAAGGAAATTATCAATTAAAGGATCAAGGCGAATTTTTTGATTTAGAAAGGCTGACTGACGAAGAGCTGTTGATTTTATTGAAAATCCTCTATGGCAGCCGGGTATTCAATCGTCACGAATTAGATAGCCTGCGAGGCAAACTGATGTCCATGGCTCACCAGCCGGAAACCTTACAGCGTTTCTTGCTGAATGAAGAGTTTCATTACAAAGGGGTGGCACAACCCGATTTATTGGATCGCGTCCAGTTGATTTGTGAGGCAATTCAGGAAAATCGCATGGTGGAATTCACCTATTCTAAAAATGGCGCTACCGAAACCCTCAGACGGACTCCGGAGGCTCTTTATTTCTCGGATATGTATTTATACATGATTTCAGACAATCATCGTGGCAAAGACAACGCCACCTTGTCCGATATGAACAAGTTCCGAATCAACAATATGGAGGATCTGAAGAAACTTTCAAGTTCGGCCCAGCACAAAGAATATACCGAACGTTATGAAGGTGGACTGCTCAGAAATCAAACTGGCAGATTTTCATATTTTGGACGTCCTATCACCATGAGAGTGGAATTCTATTTTGATCCGGTGTATGTCCTGGATCGCTTCCCCGACTCCAAAATCATCAGTCAGAAAGGCAATGTGTACACATTGGAAATGCAGGTGAACGACGGCTATGGTACCAAGATGTGGCTGTTGACCCAAGGAGATATGATCAAGGTGCTTTCGCCAGCATCCATGAAGGAATACACCATCAATGAAATGATCGGTGCTCTGGAGTTATATGGGTATGAGGTCTACAAAGACGGTAAACAAGAACATGTAAGAGATTTGGATAGTGATTGAAAAGTGTGTTTGACACAATCCCGTCAGATTCAAAAAGATAGTGCAATCACAATGACCGCAGCTACATAAAGATAAAAAAACTCTTAGCAGTAGTGTAGTGACCCCCAAAGTTAGACTTTTGGAGAGCGGTACCTGGCAGCTAAGAGTTTTTTTATGATTATCACGCGAAGACAGCGAAATATGTAAGCACTTTGTTGATACCAAAAGCCTGCAGCTGTCTCAAAAATGGCGGTTGAAATATCCCTTAAAAACAGGACGTTTCATCATCCAAGCAACCAACAAGCAGGACAGTGTTTTATCTACAATACTATCTGTCACTGCGCCCCAATAAGCTGCTGTAATCATCTTTAGTCCAGAGGCTTTCAAACTAAGAATCAGAAAATCCGTAATTGAATTGGAGAATCCACCAAACATAATTAAGCGAATCGGAGCGCTGACCAGTGAACCAAGTAACGCCAGCAATAGGCCAGTGAGAAAAGCACGCTTGTAGCCAAAGCCTTTTTGTGCCATAAGATTTGTGATGATTGCAATCGTGATGCTAACAAAGATAAATGGCAAAAATAACGGCCCGCTCACGACACTGATCACCAGGCTCGTGACAATAGCGGTCAAAACACCATAATACATTTTGAAATTCGCTGCTATAAAAATCGTGCCCACAACATCCAAGAATAAAAAAGGAATTCGCACGTAAGCAATAAACGTCCCAAAAACAATATTAAAACAAACCGCTAATGCACAAATAGCAAAAGTTTTCGTTGCTGAAAGTTCCTTCATAAGCAGCCTCCTATAGAATAGTTAAAAAGTCAGTCGAATAGACGGCTGACTCAGCGGGTATAAAATGGAAAAATTGGTGGTGCGCTTGCCGGCTATGTTTTGTAGCTGAGAGAAATCTCGTAATACTACATATTGTAGCATCTTTATTATATCTATGCTTCCTAGTCGACGCGCCATATCTCATTTTGTTCAAAGTCAGCAAATGTTTTATCAGGTGCGCCAAATTCACCATCAACTATCACTATATTTTTCAAGCTATTTAGCTCAGCATCACTATGTTCCGAAAGGTCAATTTCCACCTTTTCTGCATGTGATTTATTAGTTGTTTCAAAATTAGCTAGTAATGAAATATATAAAACACTATTCTCAATGAACTCTGTATATCCATGATACTTGAGACCTTGAGGAACATCGAAGGATAAGTCAATGTGCTCGGCATTGGTCAATTTTTCTGGAATACTCGTCGCGGTTACAATCGTCGGGGACAGATACGTGATCCTTTGATTCTTATACTTTTGACCTGCCCAAAAGGAAATGGGGAGACAGATAATCAATACTAGTGCGACAATCCACTTTAGCTTTCTACCCTTCTTGATATTTTTACTCAAATCTTTTGTCATGGTATGGTCCTCCCTTAATAAAGTATCAAGAGAAATTTCAAAAAGATCACTTAGCCGAACAAGGGATTCTAAGTCAGGATAGGTACGACCCACCTCCCAACTTAAAATCGTCGAGCGAGACACTTGTAGTTGAGAAGCCACATAATCCTGTGTCCATTTTCTTTGTACCCTTGCCTCTTTCAGCTTAATTCCGATCTTCATGAAAATCCCTCCTGCACTTTATTATCACTAGACACGCATTGAAATCCTAGCGCTGAAATTAAGAATCCCCCATATACCGCGCGACAAATCTACACAAATGCTTTTTTCTTTCGTTTATTACCATGTCTGTTCATTTATACTGGAATCATTCAAATAGGTGGTGCCCCACTTTCTAATCTATCGTATCTGACTTGAATTGAACAGAATAATTCTGAATTCATCATAAGCTCAGCAGTCCGTCTTCCTAAACTTATGATGAATTCATATGCTAAAAAACCCGTCAGATTTCACTGACGGGTTTTTGGCGGGGAACCTAGTTAAAACAGGTCCTTTTTATCTATTCTAAGGAAACTAAAAAGCTATGAAATCAACATTTCGCAACCGAGGGAGGTTACTACATTATTCCCACTCTGTTTTCAACGTAAAGTGTATAAAACAGAATGCGATACTATCAAGGGAGTTAAAACAATATACAGAACAGTAAAACACTATAAATAAAAATAAAAGTGCAATAAAAGTGCAATTTTTGCACCTAATCATACTCTGTTTATATATGAAAACTAGATTCTGAATCCAATATTTGGTTAACGAGAGGCGTTCGAATTTGAACGTCTTTTATATATTACTTTCAAATAAATATGAGGTAGAATACTATCTATTTTCTTTTTAACCCAATTGTTATAATGGAGAGTGTAAAATATTTTGTGTAAATAGAAAAAAGGAAGTCCCTTCTGTAGAATAGAGTTACCACAACACATTCACAGAAGAGAGGACTTCCCTATGAACGATTTTACTACAGAAATTCTAAAGACTCTAGCGAACAAAGGCGATTTGAATGAATTATTCCGTGTCCATTTGGAGAAAGCAGTCAATACGCTTCTCAAAACGGAGTTAACGGCTTTCCTAGATTACGAAAAGTATGATCGCATTGGTTTTAACACGGGTAATTCTCGTAACGGCTCCTATGACCGTACGGTCAAGACCGAGTATGGGGAACTTCATCTCCAGATTCCGCGCGACCGCAATGGTGAGTTCAAGCAACAGACTGTTCCTGCTTATAGACGGACGAATGACACGTTAGAGGAGACCGTCATTCACCTCTTCCGAAAAGGTATTACCATGTCGGAAATCGCAGACTTGATTGAGAAAATGTATGGGCATTACTACACGCCCCAAACCATGTCCAATATAACAAAATCATTTACAGAAGAGGTAACGGCGTTTAATGGGCGGGAGCTTCATGACCGTTATGCTGCTATTTATATGGACGCAACGTATATTCCGTTAAAGCGGAAAACCGTCGCCAAGGAAGCTATTCATATCGCAGTTGGCATTCGCCCGGACGGATCAAAGGAAGTATTGAGCTATGCGATTGCACCGACTGAATCCATCACGATTTGGGAGGAAATTTTATTGGACCTTCAAGAGCGCGGTTTGAAAAATGTCCTCCTGTTCATCACGGATGGCTTAAAGGGGATGGTAGGAGCGATTAGTCGGTTCTATCCCAAAGCTCGTTTTCAACATTGCTGTGTGCACGTTTCCCGTAATATCAGTCACAAAGTGCGTGTCGATGATCGTAAGGAAGTCTGTGATGATTTTAAAATGGTGTATCAAGCCTCATCTAAAGAGGTGGCGTTGGAAGCACGTGGTGCTTTTGCGGAAAAATGGAAAATCAGCTATCCAAAAATGGTGGAATCAATTCTTTCGAACGATTACCTGCTCACTTTCTATGATTTCCCCTTGGCCATACGCAAGAGTATTTATTCTACGAACTTGATTGAATCCTTTAATAAACAAATCAAGAAATACAGCCACCGCAAGGAACAGTTCCAAAATGAAGAGTCGATGGAACGTTTCTTAGTCTCGTCTTTTGATACTTACAACCAAAAATTCCTAGGTCGCAGTCATAAAGGTTTCCAACAGGCCGAAGGCGAGCTCGAACAAATGCTAAGCCAACTGATTGAGAATTAGAAACAATCTGCAGTAGGGAAGAATCATTTACACAAAATTATTGACGCTCCCTTATAATGAGAACTTTTACTAACATAATTTATGATAAACTTACTATATAATCATATTAATTAAATAGTTAGGAGATCTGCTTATGTTTATATCTACTCTTCAAATTCGAAATTTTAGAAATTATGAATCCGAAATCTTTCGATTCGATAATGAGACAAATACTATTATAGGTGAGAATGATTCAGGGAAAACCAATGCTCTTACTGCATTGAGAATCTTATTAGATGATAGTTATTACTATAGTAGTAAAACACTAAAAGAATCAGATTTTTTTCATGGAATTCAAAATGGGTGGCAAGGGCATTGGATTATTATCTCTGCGACATTTGAAGGAATCAGCGAAGAAGAATTTGACAATGAGATTTGTGCTTCCATTTCTTTAAATTCTGAAAGTCAAACAATCTTAGAAGAATTAATTTCAAATGCAGATAAAGGTGTAGGTAGTATTTCTCTATTTATTAGACCTAACAAAGCTATTAGAAAGCAATTATTTGATATTTCCACTGAATTAGACTCTCATCAATTTAACGAATTTAGAAATTCTATTCGTCTATCCGACTATGAATTTTACTACACATCTAAATCAAATCTAAATTTCTGTATCAATGAAAATTATGATAAATTGGTAGGAAGACTCAATGACAATATAGCTAGTAATCCTGAAGAAGACGATGAAGCTCTGTTGGGCTCAAGAATTGACATGTCAGATATTTTCAAGCATATTTCGGTTGTTTATGTTGACGCTCTTCGAGATGTTCTTAGAGAAATGAAAAACAATCGAAACCCAGTCAAAAGAATCATGGAAACAATTGAATCAAAAATATCATCAGATAATGTTGAGTCATTAAAAACAATTATACAGCAATTAAATGAGACTATTACCAGTGTTCCTGAAATTAGGAAAATTGGCGAAAATATTAATCGGCAACTAAATAGCATAATTGGTTCAGTGTATTCTCCTAATCTTCTTCTTTCCTCAACTATGTCAGATGATATGGGTTCTTTAGCAAAATTTCTTTCAATGAAGCCAGAACAAAATATCGACTTAGACTTACTAGGGTTAGGACATCTAAATATGATTTATTTAGCTTTGAAAATAGTCGAATTTGAAGCGTGTCGTTCAAGAGAACTACTTAATATTATGTTGATTGAAGAACCAGAAGCTCATATTCATCATCATATTCAAAAAACTCTGTTCGAAGGATTAAATCTTCAAAAAAACTATACTCAGATTCTCATGACCACACATTCTGTACATTTAGCTGAAGTGTCTGAAATATCTCGGATGAATGTATTAAAATCGTTTAATGGCAAATCTATCGTTATGAATCCAGCAAATAATCTGAACTCATTTGCTAAAGAAAAGTTAAAAAAGAACAATCTAAATCTAATAAACGCAGTAGAGAGATATTTAGATGTTAAAAGAAATGGATTGCTTTTTTCTAAAGGTGTTATCTTAGTTGAAGGAGATGCTGAAGAAATACTTATTCCTCAAATAGTAAAAAAATTATTTGGTATAAACTTAGACGAACTTGGAATAGGTTTGATTAATGTTGGTAGTACTTCGTTTGAATATATCGCTAGCTTGTTTGACGATGATAGAATACAGAGAAAGTGTGCTATTGTAACTGATTTAGATGAACAGGCAATCCCATCAGAACATCGATTGTATAAAAGCACTGCACAAGAGAAAGGTCAAGCAAGAAAAGAAAAATTATCCTCCCTTTTTAATGAAAACAATTGGGTTAATTGTTTTTATGCTAATACAACATTTGAAATTGAGTTTTTAGATGTGAATAAAGAAAATATTCTAACTTATGTCAGTCCAATTATAGATGACGCATTCAAAGATAAAAAAACAATAACTGCTTATAAAGAAGAAATACAAAGTGAACAATATTTAGAAAGAAATTTAGCGATGTTAAAACTAGCCAATCATGTTGGTAAGGGGTGGTTTGCAATTGAGTTAGGTGAAAAAATTGACTTTTTAATCAAAATTCCTAAGTATATTCTTAATGCTATTGCTTTTGCATGTCAGGAAATAGTAGATCTCTCAATTTATAAAAAAATTCTACTCCATACAATCGACTTGTACGAGGAAACTACAGAATTGTCAGCTTTATCAGCTAGTTTAAAAACAAGTGATACAGCTGATTTGAATATAGCAATAATTTCTTTATTAGAGTACTTTGGTAAAGATGAGGATGTTGTGTATCTAATCAATCAGATAGAAAATTACACAAAAATACTTTATGCTGAGGTTTCAAAATGACAAATATCTTCGAAAAAATCGTAAATGATTTAAATTTAGAACAAAAAGATGTTGTGGAAAGTGAAGATAACCTTTATGTAAATGCATGTCCTGGGAGTGGGAAAACAAGGGTACTTACAAGGAAAATTGCTTACCAAGCAATTAAACACGATGGATCACTAAAAAGAATAATTGCTATCACATACACTAATAGAGCTGCTGAAGAAATTAAGGAACGCCTAAGTTTACTTAGTATAGATGATGATATTAATATTTGGGTGGGGACAATACATCAGTTTTGTCTTGAATTTATTATTTATCCTTTTAAAATGAATCTCTCAAGAGTATCAAAAGGATTTACAATTATTGATGATTATACTCAAAGAGCTTACGTCAGCCAAATTAATAATATGCTGAATTTAAATCTCAAAACGTATGAACTGAACAAAATTGATTTGTCACTTTCTCATGATTTTAAAATTAATGAAGTTCAGTATACTCAAGTTTCTGAAATGTATCACACTATGTTGGAAAAAAATAAAGAAATTGATTTTGATATGATTTTACTAGTAGCGTATAAAATTTTAACTGTAAACAGTAACGTTGCACGTAATATTGCTAGTAATATAAGGGCGATTTATGTGGATGAATTTCAAGATACTAGAGAATTACAATACAATGTAATAGCTAAATTACTTCAAAACAACCCTCAAATTCAGTCAATGTTTGTTGGAGATATTGACCAAGCAATTTATGGATCATTAGATGGTATAGCTAAATCAGTTGAAGAACTAGAAATGCTAACTAGTCACACTTTTCAATCAAAGACGCTACATGGCTGTTACAGGTCTAATCAGAGATTAGTAGACTTCTACTCTAATTTTCAGAGTTGTCCTTACGAGATTGAAAGCAGAGGGAATAATAAAAACGACCGTGGTTTTATAAGTTATGATTGCAAAGTTACTAAGGAGGATTTACCCAACATAATAAAAAATATAATAAAGGAAAAGATTGAAAGCGGCATTCATGAAAAAGATATTTGTGTACTTGCTCCTCAACACTATCCTCTGTTTTCACTGGGTGAGTATTTAAAGAAAGAATTACCGTATTGCAATTTTGATGCTATAAATATATCACCAATTAAGGTAAATAATCATAGTTTATTTTTCAAGTTAGCAATTTTGTACTTTACTGAATCAGGTGAAAAGGTTCGAAGAAGAAAGCTAATTGCAAACGATATTTTAATTATATTAAAAAATGAATTTGGAATAGAAGTTAAAGATTATTTTATTGACTTAGATTTATTACAGCTAATAAACAGTGTGAAAAGAATGTATAGTGGAGACGACAACGGTGTTGATTTATACAAATTTGTTACCAAACATATATTTGTTAATCTTAATATTGACGAGAAAAATTACCCGTCTATTTTTAAGCACTATCTATTTTTTATTAACGAAGTAGAAGATCGGATAAAAAATAATTCATTATCTAGTAGTGTATCTAGTTTTAAGAAGATGTTTAAATCTCGAGATGGTATCACACTTACTACAGCACATAAAGTTAAAGGAAATGAGTATGATACTGTTATCGCTATTAATCTTCTAAACGGGAAAATTCCTCATTGGAATGAAATTTTTAATGTTTCTGATAAAGGAATTAGTTCAGCGAGAAAACTACTATACGTAATTTGTTCAAGAGCAAAAAATAATTTATTTCTTTTCTCAGAGGTGGGTTATTTTACGAGTAAAGGAGACTTGCTTTATCCCACTCAATTATTAGATAAAATAGAATTTGATTATAATATTTAAAATACCTAGGTAGTCGTTGTTTTAAATATAGTAGGAATCGGACGCTCAGTACGGAGCGTCTATTTTTTTACCCAATTTTGAAAGGAAGTGAACTTATGAAAATAAAAAATCAAGAATCAAAAGGTCGCTCTCCCCCCTTTAAAACCATCACACAAATAAGATTCATTCAAACATAAAAACAGAAAGGATAGGTAAAAATATGGAACTTAAATATGTCATTCCCAATATGGAAAAAACATTTGGACAATTAGAATATGCTGGTGAAGGGAACATTGAACAACGTCGAATAAATGGCAGACCAACCATTCTCTCTCGTAGTTACAATTTATACTCAACGATTCAACGAGCAGATGATATTGTTGTCATTCTTCCCTCCGAAGCTGGCGAGAAACATTTTGAATCCGACGAAAAAGTCAAACTCATCAACCCACATATTACCGCAGAAGGTTATAAAATTGGCAATCGAGGATTTACCAATTACATTATGCACGCAGACGATATGGTGAAAGCATAAGAAAGGAAAGGTGAAAAAATATGAGATTAGCAGAAGGTATTGTGATTGAAAAAGACCAGACATTTGGCACATTGAAATTTTCCGCCTTGCGTCGTGAGGTTCGTATCCAGAATGAAGATGGTACGGTTTCCGAAGAAATTAAAGAACGTACCTATGACTTAAAATCAAAAGGACAAGGACGCATGATACAAGTCAGTATCCCCGCTTCTGTTCCTTTGAAAGAATTTGACTACAACGCAGAAGTGGAATTAATCAATCCTGTGGCAGATACCGTAGCGACGGCTACTTTTCGAGGGGCAGACGTTGATTGGTACGTGAAAGCAGACGATCTTGTATTAAAAGGACAGACAAAACCTCATCAGAAATATAAAAAAGAAGCGTCCGAAAGTGAAAAATAGGTGTTGCTTATGACAAACACACCATTGATTTTGAAAGAAATTCCGAAGGATGAAGCCATTTCTTTTATTCGGCAATACCATTATTCAAAGATACTCCCTAGATTGTGTAAATACTTTCTAGGGATTTTTTCAGAAGAAAAATTATTAGGCGTTGTGGAATTAGGCTGGGGTACGCAACCCCTACAAACCATACGCAAACTCTTTCCCGACAGTTCCCTTCAAACCACAGATTATTTAGAAATTGGAAAGATGTGTTTTCTTCCAGAAATGAATCAAACCAATTATTTTGGCAGTCAAGCTCTTTCAGCTCTAATTAAGTGGTTGAAAGAACATACGGACTGTCATTTTTTATATACACTGGCAGATGGAATTGAGGGAAAATGTGGCTATGTCTATCAAGCGTCCAACTTCTTTTACTGCGGGTATTTCAAGACAAGTGTCTATCGTGATAAGCAGTCATGGGAAAAGATACACCCTCGAAGTGCTCGCCTTTTATTAGAGGAAAATGCTCGCTTTGAACAGGTAGAGAAAAAGCATTGGCTTTCCCAGGCATTTTGCGAATACAAAGGGATTGAGAAAATCAATGGACGCATGTTTCGCTATCTCTATCCGTTGACAAAAGAAGCGAAAAAACTGTTAGGACACACTCTCTATCGACGTCATTATTATCCGAAAGAAAAAAATTTACGCTTTGAAAAGCGAATCGCTTATCAGAAATATGAAGCCATTTCTCAACCAACTTTTGATAAACAGGCTCGTATCTACAATACACAATTATTTTGATAGGTGGAAAGGAGGATTTTTATGCCATTGCTTCATGACAGAGGAGAGCGAATCAAAGCCAACGATAAGCACTTGGTCTATCATTTTGTACTAATTTCATTGCTGGTAGTTTTTCTAGTCGTCCTACTCCCTTTTCATTGGAGAGCGTTACAATCGGTGAACTGGCAAGCAGTTCAGTTAGATACATTTTTCTATCAACTTCATACGCCATACTTTTGGAGCAGTATTCTCACTGCTCTTTTTGTATGCGGACTTATCAGCTGGCTTTATTATCACTATCGTATAGATTCTATAAAACAGTTAGAGCACCGTCAAAAGTTAGCTCGTATGATTTTAGAAAATCATTGGTATGAAGCCGAAGAAACTCAATCAGAGGGATTCTTTAAAGATTTACCCAGCAAGAAAACCAAACAACGAATCCGCCATTTTCCTAAAATATATTATCGAATGAAAGATGGACTAATCCATATTCATGTAGAAATCACCTTAGGGAAATATCAAGATCAGCTTTTGCACCTAGAAAACAAACTAGAAACAGGATTGTATTGTGAATTAGTGGAAAAAACGTTGAAAGATTCTTATGTAGAGTATGTCCTACTTTATGATACTATTGGCAATCGAATTGGCATTGAAGACGTGGTAGCTCAAAATGGACGTGTCAAATTGATGGAATCGGTCTATTGGGAGTTCGATTCTCTCCCTCACATGTTAATTGCTGGGGGCACTGGTAGTGGAAAATCCTATTTTATTCTCACATTGATTGAATCTCTCCTGCATACAAATGCAAAGCTTTATATTCTTGACCCTAAAAATGCTGATTTGGCAGACTTAGGGGCGGTCATGAATAATGTCTATTACCGTAAAGAAGATATGTTGGCATGTATCAATCAATTTTACGAAGATATGATTGATCGCAGTGAAACCATGAAACAACACCCTAACTATAAAACAGGAGAAAATTATGCTTATCTTGGTTTGTCTGCCAATTTTCTTATTTTTGATGAATATGTGGCAATGATGGATATGCTAGGTCGTGAAAGTACCACCGTTATTCATAAACTCAAACAAATTGTAATGTTAGGACGACAAGCAGGCTTCTTTTTAATTCTTGCCTGTCAACGTCCAGACGCAAAATATTTTAGTGATGGGATTCGGGACAACTTTAACTTCCGTGTGGCTTTGGGTCGTATGTCTGAAATGGGCTTTGGTATGATGTTCGGAAGCGATACACAAAAACAATTTTTCTTAAAACCCATCAAGGGAAGAGGTTACGTGGATACAGGAAAAAGTGTGATTAGTGAGTTTTATACACCCCTTGTACCAAAAAGGTACGATTTCTTAGGAGAAATAGGAAAAGTCATTCAAAAAAAGCAATCTGAGCCTGTACCGCACGAAGTGAAAGGTACAGGTTCAGACTTGCTTTGATTGGTGTGGCGTTAGCCACGCCAATCCTTTAGCCCCCTCTATCTAACAGGGGGGCACAAATACAACTGAAAACAGGCAATTCTCATCAACCAATGTTGATGGTACAAAGGATTGCGGAAAATATGAAAGGTGTAAACTCAAGGGTCATAGTTTACATCTTTTTTAGATTGGAGGTTTGCGAATGGAAAACGAAAAAATTTGGATTAAGGAATTGAAAGAAAAGCGACTGGCTTATGGCGTTTCTCAAAATAAACTGGCGGTTGCTTCTCATATTACCAGACCTTACCTATCGGATATTGAAACAGGCAAGGCAGTCCCTACTCAACAGGTGAAAGAAGATTTACTGAACGCTTTGGAACGCTTCAATCCCGATAACCCATTGGAGATGTTATTCGACTATGTACGGATTCGATTCCCTACCAATGATGTGGCTCAAATTATCGGTGAGGTTTTACGTTTGAATATGGATTATATGCTACACGAAGACTTTGGCTATTATTCTTATCCCGAACACTATCGTTTCGGTGATATTGTTGTCCTAGTCTCTCATGATGTAAGTAAAGGTGTTTTATTAGAACTGAAAGGAAAAGGCTGTCGGCAATTTGAAAACTTTCTATTGGCTCAACATCGGAGCTGGTATGATTTCTTTCAAGATTGCATGGAACATAAAGGTATTTTCAAACGCTTGGATTTAGCTATCAACGATAAAACAGGGATTTTGAATATTCCAGATTTGGCAAAGAAATGTAAACAGGAAGAATGCATTTCCGTCTTTCGAAGCTTTAAAAATTATCGCAGTGGTGAATTGGTTCACCGTGATGAAAAACCATACATGGGAAACACACTTTATATTGGCTCATTAAAAAGTGAAGTCTATTTCTGTATATATGAGAAAGATTATGAGCAATACGTGAAAAATGATGTTCCCTTAGAAGACGCAGAAGTAAAGAATCGGTTTGAAATTCGGTTAAAAAATGACCGAGCCACCCAAGCCATGAAAGATTTATTGGCACATCAACAGGCGGAAAAAACAGCCTTTGAAATTATCAATCGCTATATCCGCTTTGCAGATAAAGACGACACTAAACGTCGGAGTGATTGGAAAACTAATGAACGTTGGGAATGGTTTATCGGTAAAAATCGTGGAGCATTACGCCTAACCACACAGCCAGAGCCTTATTCTTTTGAACGAACATTGAACTGGTTACATCATCAAGTCGCCCCTACATTAAAAATCGCAAGCATTTTAGATGTTCTCAACGGTACAACCATTATCTCCACCATGATTCAGGAAGCCAAACTGACAGAAAAACATGAGAAATTAATTGAACAACAACATCTAGCCATGGAGGATTTGATTACATGAGCCTTTTAACAAAAGAATTAAAGAAGTTAGGGTTTCAGTGTGGCATTGAGTTTCAAGCGTATATACAAAATACAGGGAAATATACGTCTCTCATTATTGAGGGAAAACGGCAAGCTGGTGATACCATCTATACCTATGATTTTTACAAGGTGAGATTTTATAATAATTATACCAATCGAGTAACCGTCTATGGAGAGCATTTAACCCCTTTTCAATTATTAAGGCGTGTAAAAAGCTATATCTATTATCGAGAAAAATATCTTAAGGAAAGGAGGACAATCACATGAATTTTGGGCAGAATTTGTACAACTGGTTCTTGGATAATGCACAGTCATTGGTATTGTTAGCGATTGTTGTCATTGGACTGTTTTTAGGTTTTAAACGAGAATTTTCAAAACTCATTGGCTTCTTGATTATTGCTCTAATCGCCGTCGGACTTGTGTTCAATGCAGCTGGCGTGAAAGATGTGTTATTAAACTTATTTAACCGAATCATTGGTGCTTAACAGATATTTTTCATGATAAAATAGGAAGTATATATTTTGTTATGAAAGGATTTATGAATATGTTTACAAATGATCAATTTAAATCTCTTTTAATTAAAACATTAGAAAGAAAGAGCTCTTCAAATTATTATGAAGGAGGTAACGAGATTGTTTCTAAAATGAAAATATCAGAGGTAACTTTAGATGAGACTGACGATTTTACTTATTATAAAGGATATAAAAAGGGCTGGAATACGCTTTGCACATATCTTAAAATAAGAGTTCCTTTTGATGATTTAGACTTTTTTGAAAGTCATAAAGATTTGATTACCCAGACAGCAAGCTCCATATATGATAAACAAGGTGATAATGTATTAGTGGATACTATTTTAGTACCACTTCCAGAGAATTACGAAGTAATTAACTTTAGTCAGTTGAAAATTAGTGATGTGGTTTCACAAGCTATTGAAGACGCTGAGTCTTTTATGAGTAATGGTGAATATCAACGTGCCTTTGACAGAGTTCACACTGCTTTTCATGGATATTTAATTGAAATACTAAAAAAATATGAAATTACAGTTCCTAGAGACGAAAATCTATCTAAATTATATAGTAGGATACAACAATTAATTGAAAAAGAAATTCAACCTACTGAACTTGCTGATATAGTGAAGACAACGATAAGGTCATCAAATGGAATGATTAGCTCTCTTAATGAAGCAAGAAATAGGCATTCACTTGCACACCCTAATACAAATATTATTGGAAAGAGAGAAGCAAAACTAATAATAGGTATTTCAAGTACAGTTACAGATTATATTAGCGGATACCTTGATAAGTAGCGTCATTAACTGATTGCTACTTTTTTTATGACTATTTTTATAAAAAGGATGTGATAAGAATTGGAAATGAAAGTCTATGTGGCAAATTTAGGACGGTATAATGAAGGTGAATTAGTCGGAGCATGGTTTACTCCACCAATTGATGAGGAAGAAATGGCAGAAAGAATCGGTTTAAATGAGGACTACGAAGAATATGCAATACATGATTTTGAGCTTCCTTTTGATGTGGACGAATACACGCCGATTAGTGAAATCAACCGTCTATGTGAAGCCATTCAAGAAATCGAAGGTACACCTATTTATAATGAACTCAAAGAAATTCAAGGCATGTGGTTTAGTAGCTTGGAAGAATTACTGGAAAACAAAGAGGATATTCATTGTTATAGTGATTGTGATTCGATGGAAGATGTCGCCCGTTATTACGTGGAAGAAACAGGACAGCTTGGTGAAGTCCCTTCCAATTTACAAAATTATATTGACTACCAATCTTTGGGACGTGATATGGAAATAGAGGGTAATTACCTAGTTACCTCTCATGGGGTATTTGAATATTGTCAGTAAGTTTAACAATCCGTGTTATAATTAAATTAATAAATAGCACGGAGAGGTATAAATTATGGTAAATGTATTTGAAAATCTTAAACTATTAAAACTAGACATGAAAGATAAAGGCTGGGTGATAGATTCCTTTTACTTTCGTTACAAACAGCAAAATTATATTGTACTTGTTAAGCTATTTGAAAAAGAGGAAAAAGTTCCAGAATATGCTCTGTTAAAACTAGAATTTTTAAAGGAAAACGATTTTTCAGATATGCTAGCTGTCTATGCTAATTCGGTAAAATTATATACAGACACGAAAACAATAAGAGAATATTTTGGTATCGAATACAGTAGTAACTTGGGAGATGTTTTATTTCAATTTAGCCAAACTCTTGCTCGATTTATTCCGACAGAAGTTAGTGAGAAGAAAAATGAAGACCAAAAAGAAGCCATGTGTTTCTCATTAAGTCAAAGTGATTCAGAAGATCCCAGAAAAAAATATTGTTTTTCAGTTAGAAGAAATCCTTTAAAGGGAAATGGTGAGCTGGGAAAACGAAGTCCTTTTAATGACAATAAAACGAGATTGTATAGACCCAGCTTATATGAACGATTAGGGTCAGATACCAATTTAAGTTTCAGATATTCAATGAATCCAGATGATGAAGAAACTGATGAAGGTATTATTGCAAAATGGACAAAAAATAAAATTGAATAGTTAAAGCATTGAAAGAGCAATCACCTATTTTGATTGTTCTTTTTCTATTTTTACGGAAAGGACGTGAAGACATGAAAAAAATAAGAAGTTACACCAGTATTTGGTCAGTAGAAAAAGTGATTTATGCGATTAATGATTTACAACTCCCTTTCCCAATTACCTTTACGCAAATGACATGGTTTATCGTTTCTTTGTTTGTCGTCATACTCTTTGGCAGTTTACCACCACTTTCTCTGATTGACGGAGCACTACTCAAATACTTAGGGATTCCCATTGTTCTCACTGGGTTCATGTGCCAAAAGACCTTTGACGGAAAGAAACCCTATGGATTTCTAAAGTCTATCATTACCTATGCTCTACGCCCTAAAGTAACCTACGCTGGCAAACAAATACGATTAAAAAAAGAAACAATGAATGAATCGATTACGATTGTAAGGAGTGAACAACTAGATGGCATATCCGATTAAATATATGGAAGATAATCTCGTATTTAATCATGATGGCGAAGTATTCGCTTATTATGAATTAATTCCCTATAATTACAGTTTTTTAAGTTCCGATGAAAAAATTCAAGTTCATGATAATTTCTGTCAATTGATTGCCCAAAATCGTGATGGCAAGATTCATGCTCTGCAACTAGCAACCGAATCAAGTATTCGAGCCACACAGGAACAATCGAAAAAAGAAATCACTGGACGATTAAAAGAGATAGCTTACGAAAAAATAGATGAACAGACCGAAGCGTTAATTTCTATGATTGGTGACAATCAAGTAGACTATCGCTTTTTTATTGGTTTTAAACTCTACCTCAATGAACAGGAAGTATCCGTAAAAAATGTTGGGAAAGAAATTCAAAAAGCATTTGCGGAATTCTTTCATGGTGTGAATCACAAATTAATGGGCGATTTTGTTTCTATGCCTATGGCGGAAATCGAACGCTTTTCTAAGATGGAACAGTTGTTAGAAAGTAAATTATCCAGACGCTTTCAGATTCGTAAATTGGAGAAAGATGATTTTGGTTATATTATTGAACATCTTTACGGGCAAACAGGTGTCCCTTTTGATGACTACGACTACCATTTACCGAAACGATACGAAGATAAAAAAGTGTTGGTAAAGAAATACGATATTCTCAAACCCACTCGCTGTTTAATCGAAGAAAATCAACGCTATTTACGGATTGAACAGGAAGATACCACTACTTATGTGGCGTATTTTACAATTAATAGTATTGTTGGTGAATTGGATTTCCCTAATAGTGAAATTTTTTATTACCAGCAACAGCAGTTTACTTTCCCCGTTGATACCAGTATGAATGTTGAAATTGTCGCCAATAAAAAAGCCTTATCTACCGTTCGCAATAAAAAGAAAGAACTGAAAGATTTAGATAGCCACGCATGGGAAAGCGACAACGAAACCAGTACTAATGTGGTGGACGCTTTAGAATCTGTCGATGAATTAGAAAGTAATTTAGACCAAACCAAAGAATCTATGTACAAACTAAGCTATGTGGTACGGGTATCAGCAAAGAATTTGGACGAGCTGAAACAACGTTGTGATGAAGTAAAAGATTTTTATGATGATCTGTCTATCAAATTAGTACGACCTTTTGGCGATATGCTAGGCTTGCATAATGAATTTATTCCCTCAAGCAAGCGATATATCAATGACTATATTCAATATGTCACGTCGGATTTTTTGGCTGGTCTTGGTTTCGGTGCTACACAAATGATTGGTGAAAATTCTGGTATTTACGTCGGTTACAATCTCGATACAGGCAGAAATATTTATCTCCAACCTAGCCTTGCAAGTCAAGGAATTAAAGGCTCTGTAACAAATGCATTAGCGTCCGCTTTTATTGGTTCATTAGGTGGCGGAAAATCATTCTCTAACAATATGCTGGTCTATTATTCAGTACTCTTTGGCGGACAGGCAACCATTGTTGACCCAAAAGCTGAACGTGGTGAATGGAAAGAAACCTTACCTGATATTGCCCATGAAATCAATATTGTTAATCTCACGAGTGAGAACGACAATAAAGGGTTACTTGACCCTTATGTGATTTTAAAACTCCCGAAAGATTCAGAAAGCCTTGCCATTGATATTCTCACGTTCTTAACAGGTATTTCCAGCCGAGATAGCGAGAAGTTTCCTGTCCTGCGTAAAGCTATTCGGAGTGTAACTCAAAGCAAACAACGAGGGTTGTTATTGGTGATTGATGAATTGCGAAAAGAAGATACGCCCATCAGCAATAGTATTGCTGACCATATCGAAAGCTTTGTCGATTATGATTTTGCCCATCTGTTATTCAGTGATGGCAGTGTCACCCAATCCATTAGCTTGGAAAAACAACTCAATATTATTCAAGTGGCAGATTTGGTCTTACCCGATTCCAATAGCTCTTTTGAAGAATACACTACCATGGAATTATTAAGTGTGGCAATGCTGATTGTCATTAGTACCTTTGCTTTAGACTTTATCCACTCTGACCGTTCCATTTTTAAAATTGTTGACCTTGATGAGGCTTGGAGTTTTTTACAAGTGGCACAAGGAAAAGCTCTATCTATGCGATTGGTTCGAGCAGGACGTGCCATGAATGCAGGGGTCTATTTCGTTACTCAAAACGCGGACGATTTACTAGATGAAAAGATGAAGAATAATATTGGCTTGAAATTTGCCTTTCGTTCCACTGACCTAGTGGAAATCAAAAAGACCTTAGAATTTTTTGGTGTGGACAAGGAAGATGAAAACAATCAGAAACGCTTACGTGAATTAGAAAATGGACAATGTTTAGTTTCAGACATCTATGGTCGTGTAGGGGTTATGCAGTTTCACCCGATTTTTGAAGAGTTGCTTCATGCCTTTGATACCAGACCGCCTGTGCGAAATGAGGTGGAAGAATGACACAAAAACAAAAGAAATTTCTTCACTATAGTTGGATAACGCTCCTTTGTGTGGGCGTTATTTTACTTTTATTAGGCACGCTGGGCAATGCAGTACAAGCGACAGGCTTAGTTGATGAAACCATTGATACAAGCAATGAATACTCCAAGTATGGTTTGAATCAATATCAGCTTGATTATTATGTGGACAATAGCTGGGGCTGGCTTCCATGGAATTGGAGTGATGGCATAGGACAATCGGTGATGTATGGATTGTATGCCATTACTAATTTTATTTGGACAATTTCTCTTTATCTATCGAACGCCACAGGTTATTTGGTGAAAGAAGCCTATGCCTTAGATTTCATTAGTCAAACATCCCAAGCAATTGGCGAAAACATGCAGACGATTGCAGGCATTACACCGAATGGCTTTTCCAGTTCAGGGTTTTATGTCGGTTTCCTCCTTCTTTTTATTCTCATTGTTGGAATCTATGTTGCCTATACAGGATTGGTTAAGCGAGAAACGACGAAAGTGATACGAGCTGTTTTAAACTTTGTCGTGGTGTTTATTCTATCGGCTTCCTTTATTGCGTATGCACCCGATTATATTGCGAAAATCAATGATTTTTCCAAAGATGTCAGTACCGCCAGTCTGAATATTGGGACAAAAATTGTTCTTCCTAACACGGATAGTCAAGGGAAAGACAGTGTGGACATGATACGTGACAGCTTATTCTCTGTTCAAGTAAAGCAACCATGGCTATTGCTTCAATATGGCTCCACTGATGTAGAAGCGTTAGGGGAAGAACGTGTGGAAAGTTTATTGTCTACCAGTCCAGATACAAACAATGGTGAAGATAGAGAAAATGTAGTGATTGAAGAAATTGAAGATCATGACAATACCTATTTAACCCTACCGAAGACGATTTCCAGATTAGGAACAGTCTTCTTTTTGTTTGTATTCAATATTGGTATCTCGATTTTTGTTTTCCTTCTAACAGGAATCATGATTTTTTCGCAAGTGCTATTTATTATTTTCGCTATGTTTTTGCCAATCAGTTTCCTATTAAGTATGTTGCCGAGTTTTGATGGCATGGGCAGGCATGCCATTACCAAGTTATTTAATGTGATTATGACAAGGGCTGGTATTACCTTGATTATTACCGTTGCCTTTAGTATTTCCACTATGCTTTATTCGCTGTCAGCAAGTTCTCCCTTTTTCATGATTATGTTTTTACAAATTGTGACCTTTGCAGGGATTTATTTTAAACTGGGCGATTTAATGAGCCTATTCACTTTACAAAGCAACGACTCTCAAAACATGGGCAGACAAGTGTTTCGCAGACCTCGTCAAATGATGAATCGACAAACCAGAAGATTTCAACGCAGTATGAGTAAGATTTTTCGTGGAAAAGCAGGGTCAACGAAGCAAAAGACAATGACAACAAAGCAGAATCAAACCAATAAAGCTAACCATACTCGTCAAAATGAACGGACTACACCAAAGAAAGAAACAGCACTTTCCAATGTGAAAAAGCAACAAGGCGGTATCGGGCAACGATTAGGTGAAAAGACAGCCCATGTATTGGACACGAAAAATCGTCTAGTCAATAAAAGAAAGCAGGCAAAACAACAGATACAGGCGACACCAACCCATGTCAAATATGCCCTTCATCAAGGAAAAGAGAATGTCACTCATAATGTAACAGACTTTAAACAATCTATGGCAGATACCAAAGCTCAACGCAAACAACAGCGTATGAACCAGCAGGAGCAAAAACGAAAGAACATTGCTCAAAAGCGTTTGGAGCTGGATAAAGCAAAAGAAAAAAGACGAAAAGAAAACCCATCATCTCCTGTTCAGAATAACCAGCAGCATGTTCGCAAGCGTCAGCAAACCGTCACGCCTGTTTTGTCACAAAACACTAAAGGTGAAAATCATCAGCGACCATTGAAAAAAGAGCAAAAACAAAAGACACCACCGAAGCAATTCAATCAGAGGAAGCTAAATAAAAGAACGGATAAGCGAGGACAACAAACATGAAGCTAAAAATAACAGTGATTTGTAGTGTGGTCTTCTCTCTCTTCTTTTTTCTCTTATTATTCCTAGTCATTTTCTTTGCAGATGATACGGACAGTGGCGAAAACAACAAGGATTCTTCTATTCCACAAGGCGGTGTGACCGTTTCACCAGAAGTGTTGGCACACCGTCCGTTGATTGAAAAATATGGTAAGGAATATGGGATTGAAGACTATGTTTCTTATATCTTAGCCATTATGCAAGTGGAATCGGGCGGTACAGCAGAAGATGTTATGCAAAGTTCCGAATCTTTGGGTTTACCGCCCAACAGTTTGAGTACCGAAGAGTCCATCAAACAAGGGGTTAAATATTTCAGTGAATTATTAACCAGTGCAGAACAACAAGGAGTGGATATAGATTCTGTTATCCAATCTTATAATTATGGCGGTGGCTTTTTAAATTATGTGAGGAGTCATGGGAAAAAATATACCTATGAATTAGCCGAACAGTTTTCTAAAGAGAAGTCGGGTGGTCAAAAAGCAGACTATCCCAATCCTATAGCCATACCTGTGAATGGTGGTTGGCGATATAACTATGGAAATCAGTTTTATGTTCAGTTGGTTTCACAATACCTAACCGACACTTCCCCAACAGAATTTGATGATGAAACCGTGCAAGTCATTATGGACGAAGCCTTGAAATACGAAGGGTTTCCCTATGTCTTTGGAGGGGCGTCGCCTACCACCTCTTTTGATTGTAGTGGCTTAATACAATGGGTGTATGACAAAGCTGGCATTTCTCTCCCTCGTGTCGCCCAAGATCAGTATGACGCTACGCAAGAAATCTCTATGGAAGAAGCCCAAGCAGGCGACCTTATCTTCTTTCATTCAACCTATAATGCAGGCACATATGTGACTCATGTGGCGATATATTTAGAGGGAAATCGCTTTTATCATGCAGGCGACCCAATCGGTTATGGCGACTTAAGCAGTCGTTATTGGCAAGACCATCTGATTGGGGCTAGACGTGTTATTCATAACTAAGAAAGGAATGAATCAAATGATTATAAAAATCGAGCGAAAAGAAAAGAAGGAGAAACCAAAGAAATCTAAAAAACCGAGCAAGCAAAGAAAAGTTCCGATGATTAAAGTTGGCACGCATAAGAAATTAACCTTTGTTTTATGGGTTTTATTGATTGGTAGTGTCGGATTTGGAATCTATAAAAATTTTACTGCCATTGACACTCATACTGTCCGTGAAACAGAAATCATTAAACAGCAGATTGTCGATACCAACCAAGTAGAAAGTTTTGTGAAATCCTTTGCGAAAGACTACTTTTCGTGGCAACAATCCCAAGAAGCCATTGATAAACGAAATGAAAAATTGACCCATTATTTGACGGAAGAATTGCAGGTATTAAATGAAGAAATGATTCGTAAGGATATTCCTACTAGTTCTAGTGTGAACGATATACAGGTGTGGCAGGTTTCTCAAGTGAATGAGAACACCTTTGAGGTACTGTTTTCTGTTGAACAAGTTATTACCGAAGACAAAGACAAGGAAACTATATCGTCTAGCTTTCATGTGGTTGTCCATATAGATGAATCAGATAATATGGTTATTATCAAAAATCCGACAATGAGTAAGAAACCTCAAAAATCGGACTACCAACCCAAACAGCTAGAAAGTGACCATACAGTAGATACAGAAACGATGGACGAAATCACTAGCTTTTTAGAAACGTTCTTCCAGCTCTATCCTACCGCCACAGAAAAAGAATTGACTTACTATGTAAGTAATCATGTGTTACCTATGATTAACAAGGAATATGTTTTCGAGGAATTGGTGAATCCTATCTTTACCAGAAAAGATAACCAAGTAATCGTGAATGTCGCTGTGAAATATTTAGATCAAGAAACAAAGGCAACCCAAATCTCGCAATTTGAGTTGATATTAGAAAAACAAGATAATTGGAAGATTGTAAAATAACAAATATTGGTACATGATTACAGATACTTTGTAATCATGTACTCTTTTTGATAAAAAATTGGAGATTCCTTTACAAATATGCTCTTACGTGCTATTATTTAAGTGACTATTTAAAAGGAGTTAATAAATATGCGGCAAGGTATTCTTAAATAAACTGTCAATTTGATAGCGGGAACAAATAATTAGATGTCCTTTTTTAGGAGGGCTTAGTTTTTTGTACCCAGTTTAAGAATACCTTTATCATGTGATTCTAAAGTATCCAGAGAATATCTGTATGCTTTGTATACCTATGGTTATGCATAAAAATCCCAGTGATAAAAGTATTTATCACTGGGATTTTTATGCCCTTTTGGGTTTTTGAATGGAGGAAAATCACATGAAAATTATTAATATTGGAGTTTTAGCTCATGTTGATGCAGGAAAAACTACCTTAACAGAAAGCTTATTATATAACAGTGGAGCGATTACAGAATTAGGAAGCGTGGACAAAGGTACAACGAGGACGGATAATACGCTTTTAGAACGTCAGAGAGGAATTACAATTCAGACAGGAATAACCTCTTTTCAGTGGGAAAATACGAAGGTGAACATCATAGACACGCCAGGACATATGGATTTCTTAGCAGAAGTATATCGTTCATTATCAGTTTTAGATGGGGCAATTCTACTGATTTCTGCAAAAGATGGCGTACAAGCACAAACTCGTATATTATTTCATGCACTTAGGAAAATGGGGATTCCCACAATCTTTTTTATCAATAAGATTGACCAAAATGGAATTGATTTATCAACGGTTTATCAGGATATTAAAGAGAAACTTTCTGCCGAAATTGTAATCAAACAGAAGGTAGAACTGTATCCTAATATGTGTGTGACGAACTTTACCGAATCTGAACAATGGGATACGGTAATAGAGGGAAACGATGACCTTTTAGAGAAATATATGTCCGGTAAATCATTAGAAGCATTGGAACTCGAACAAGAGGAAAGCATAAGATTTCAGAATTGTTCTCTGTTCCCTCTTTATCATGGAAGTGCAAAAAGTAATATAGGGATTGATAACCTTATAGAAGTTATTACTAATAAATTTTATTCATCAACACATCGAGGTCCGTCTGAACTTTGCGGAAATGTTTTCAAAATTGAATATACAAAAAAAAGACAACGTCTTGCATATATACGCCTTTATAGTGGAGTACTACATTTACGAGATTCGGTTAGAGTATCAGAAAAAGAAAAAATAAAAGTTACAGAAATGTATACTTCAATAAATGGTGAATTATGTAAGATTGATAGAGCTTATTCTGGAGAAATTGTTATTTTGCAAAATGAGTTTTTGAAGTTAAATAGTGTTCTTGGAGATACAAAACTATTGCCACAGAGAAAAAAGATTGAAAATCCGCACCCTCTACTACAAACAACTGTTGAACCGAGTAAACCTGAACAGAGAGAAATGTTGCTTGATGCCCTTTTGGAAATCTCAGATAGTGATCCGCTTCTACGATATTACGTGGATTCTACGACACATGAAATTATACTTTCTTTCTTAGGGAAAGTACAAATGGAAGTGATTAGTGCACTGTTGCAAGAAAAGTATCATGTGGAGATAGAACTAAAAGAGCCTACAGTCATTTATATGGAGAGACCGTTAAAAAATGCAGAATATACCATTCACATCGAAGTGCCGCCAAATCCTTTCTGGGCTTCCATTGGTTTATCTGTATCACCGCTTCCGTTGGGAAGTGGAATGCAGTATGAGAGCTCGGTTTCTCTTGGATACTTAAATCAATCATTTCAAAATGCAGTTATGGAAGGGATACGCTATGGTTGCGAACAAGGATTATATGGTTGGAATGTGACGGATTGTAAAATCTGTTTTAAGTACGGTTTATACTATAGCCCTGTTAGTACTCCAGCAGATTTTCGGATGCTTACTCCTATTGTACTGGAGCAAGCCTTTAGAAAAGCTGGAACAGAATTGTTAGAGCCATATCTTAGTTTTAAAGTTTATGCACCACAGGAATATCTTTCACGGGCATATAACGATGCTCCCAAATATTGTGCAAATATCGTAAATACTCAACTGAAAAATAATGAGGTCATTATTATTGGAGAAATTCCTGCTCGATGTATTCAAGATTATCGCAATGATTTAACTTTTTTTACAAATGGGCTTAGTGTTTGTTTAGCAGAGCTAAAAGGATATCAGGTTACCACTGGCGAACCTGTTTGCCAGACCCGTCGTCTAAATAGTCGGATAGATAAAGTAAGATATATGTTCAATAAAATAACTTAGTGCGTTTTATGTTGTTATATAAATATGGTTTCTTATTAAATAAGATGAAATATTCTTTAATATAGATTTGAATTAAAGTGGAAAGGAGGAGATTGTTATTATAAACTACAAGTGGATATTGTGTCCTATTTGTGGAAATAAAACAAGACTACGAATACGAGTGGATACTATACTTAAAAATTTCCCTTTATACTGCCCCAAATGTAAGAACGAAACTTTAATTAATGTTCAAAAAATGAATATAATAACAATCAAAGAGCCAGACGCCAAGACGCAGAGCCGATAATTTGAGAAATGAAACTCTCATCTTATCGGCTCTTTTTGTTTATCTGAATTTTACTGACTAGCCTTCAATATTTCTTGCTTCATTGATACCTTTTGCTAGTGCTTCCATTAAGGATAGTTCTTTGTCTGTAAAGCTATCCATGTATTTTTCTACCTGTAACCTTCGAGTGCTTTTAATCAAATTATCTGTAGGTAAGAAAAATTCATCAATAGATACATGGAGTAATGATACAAGATCATACAGCACTTGTGTACTTGGGTGTTGTCCTTTGTTTTCTATATTTGTTAAATAACGTGGGTCAATTTCAATCATTGTTCCCACTTGTTCACGAGTGAGACCCCGTTTCATTCGAGCCTCTTTAATCGCTAAACCAACGGCTCTAAAATCGTATTTATCTTCTTTTTTACGCATACTAAATCACCTCTATACATTTTACTGTTCCTATATAACCATAAACAGGTATAGAAAAACATGTTATATAGTTTATGAGTTCCTATAGAACACTGTGGAATTTATTAATGCGATGAATCCAATTTCAAATAGAAAGGTCGCTGATTTTATTTACCTATACAACTTTATAAAATTTAGTCATACTCCTAGAAAGTAGATAAAATTGGCGACTTAATGGAGGGAAAAGTCGCCATGAGAAAGATAATCTGTCATCTAGTTCTCTTAATTAAGTTCTTATCAAAAAAACTTATCCACCTGTACTGGATAGATATGACCATCAATGTGGTTTTGCAGATTACATAGATAGAAAAATCAAAGCATATGAACAGAGAAAACAATCTGTTTATGTGCTTTTTTGGTCACTTAATAAATATCTTTTAGGATTTCTCTTCATTTATGCAACAAATCCCCCTTTCGTGTCGGGGCTTAGTATGAAGGGAGATAAAGAAGCACATGCCACTCCCTTTCACGACAGAAAGGGGGTGAAAAGCATGAAACCATCTTCTTTTCAAGAAACCATAGAAAATCAGTTTGACTATATCTGCAAACAAGTTATTGAAGATGAACGAAAAGATTACTTCAAACATCTAGACAGACTATCAGCAAAAGAAGTCTCGTTTTCTGATATAGATAACTACCTTGTCAACTCTTTTTCTACTGTTGATACGTACGTCACTGATTTCCAACTATTTAAATTATTTGGATTAAGAATCAATGTTGAAAGTGATTTATTAAGTGAAGCCCTGCGTCATCTTTCAGAGAAAAAACGGAACATTATTTTACTTCATTACTTTATGGATATGAGTGATGTGGAGATTGCGGAGTTACTAAATTTGAATCGTTCGACTGTTTATCGTCATCGAATAAGTGGACTAGCCATGATTAAAGAATTCATGAAGGAGTGTAAAGAATGAAAACAGCTTATCCAAGGGTTCCCTTCCCCCTCATTGTAAAGGCGACAGATGGCGACGTGGAAGCAATTAATCAGATTGTTAAACATTATCGAGGGTATACCTCAAAACGTTCATTACGTCGCATGACAGACGAATATGGAAATTCTCATATGGTTATTGATGAAACCCTACGTGGCAGAATGGAAACGAAACTCATCTCTAAGATTTTATCGTTCGAAATTAAATAGTCCCATTTTTTCGTGGAAGCGTGTCGAATCGTATCCACGCTTCCCGATTTGGGAGGTTTGTTATTCCATCAAAGCATATTGTGTGTTCAGTAGGTTTTGATAGGCTAACAAGCCAAACGTTCTTTGACAACCAAATAAAGGCAATCGAATACGTTTCGGTAAGAAAAGAGCTGATGAACTAACACGCCATGACCAACAAAATTAGTGAGCGATTCATGTTAGTAATTCGAAAGTAATCTTTAGCAGGATTGCTGCCATGACTTTCTTATCGTGATAATGATACTCCCGTATAGCCATAGTCCGAGCGTTAGAAGCGTCACAGGCAATGGGTACGGCTACATGAGAACCATGCAGAAGTGAAATTCCTGTGAGCTTTGCTAGAGCTGTTCGATTGCTAAGATATTCTTCTCTTGTCAGTGTATTATTATAAAACTATTTGATATAATTATAGGTGAATATTGGAGTTTTCCTAGCCTATAATTGGGAAAGGAGTAATAATGATAACGGTCACAAAAAAGGATTTAGTTGAGCTAGGATATGGAACTTCTTTTTCAGCAGACATCATAAAAAAAGCAAAAGAATTGATGATTACAAAAGGGCATATCTACTATCAATCTCGAAAGCTAGATAGAGTCCCTCGTGAAGCTGTTGAAGAAATTCTAGGAATTCGGTTTTCAAATGAAAACAGGTCTGAGTAGTTTTTGCACAGTAAGGAGTAAAAACTATGGTTAAAGACCCAATAAAAAAAGCAAAGAATGGAACCTATTATTTTCGTGCAAATCTAGGTTATGATTCTAAAGGGAAAAAAATTCAAAAATATCGTAGTGGATTCACTACTAAAAAAGAAGCAAGAGAAGAATATTCGAAACTGCTATTGATGAAACCAGAAGAATTAAGTGAGAATAAGGATAAAATGACGTTTAAACATTATATCTTTGAAATTTTCCTTCCATGGTATAAGACACAGGTAAAGCTCAGAACATATGAAAATCGCTTACCAACTATTAAGAAGCATTTCTCTTATTTTGATAAAATGGCTGTTTCCGATATTGAGCCTATTGATGTGCAAAATTGGCAACTAAAATTATCAAAGAAGTGTAAGTCTTCTTATGTAAGAGCTGTTCAAGGACTATTTTCAGTTGCTATGGATCGAGCAATTGTCCTTGGGATAACCACCACAAATCCATCTAAGATTATTGGCAATGTGAAAAAGCAAAAGTCTAAAATTGAATTTTGGACAAAAGAAGAATTTGAAAAAGTAATCTCTCTAATTTACAAAGAAGATTACTATCAACACTTTTTATTTATCTCTCTGTGGTTTTTATTTATGACTGGAATGCGAATTGGTGAAGCTACTGCCATTCAATGGGAAGATATTGATTTTGACTCAGGAGTACTAACCATCAACAAAACACTCTATTACAAGAATCAATCGAATTATAGATTTGTTGAACCAAAAACAAAGGCGAGCGTTCGTCATATTGTATTAGATAAATGCACATTAACTTATTTATCCGAATGGAAGGAAGTACAACAAAATCTAATTCAGACAGACTTTGTAATGAGCTATAACGGTATTCCTACCCAAAAACATACACTATCATATGCTATTGAACGCTATGCTAAGCTGGCTGGTATCCATCGAATCAGAATCCATGGGTTACGGCATTCTCATGCTTCCTTGTTAATCAGTATGGGAGAAAATCCACTTATCATTAAAGATCGTCTAGGACACGAAGATATTGAGACGACTTTAGGAACGTATGGACATCTTTATCCTAACAGTAATTTCGAGGTAGCTAACAAATTAAATGGAGCCATTTCCTTTAAAGAAGCAAAACAAAATTATGATACTTCACCAAAGAATCAATTTACTGTAGACTACTTGCGAAACAAAGAAATGAAAAAAGTGCAATAAAAGTGCAGTAAAAAGATAAGAAGAGCCAGAAACCCTTGGTATAAGAGGATTTCTAGCTCTCCTACAACTATTCCCACTCGACCGTAGCAGGTGGCTTGCTCGTAATGTCATACACAATGCGGTTGACGTGGGCCACTTCGTTGACGATGCGGACGCTGATCTTTTGCAGCACATCCCAAGGAATGCGAGCGAAATCAGCGGTCATGCCATCGATGGAAGTGACTGCGCGAATACCGACTGTGTAGTCGTACGTGCGGCCGTCGCCCATAACACCAACCGAGCGAATGCCTGGTAGGACGGTGAAGTATTGCCAGATATCGCGGTCGAGGCCGGCTGCAGCGATTTCTTCCCGCAGGATGGCGTCGGATTCCCGAACGACTTCTAGTTTTTCTTCAGTGATTTCCCCTAATACGCGGATACCAAGACCTGGCCCTGGGAAGGGTTGGCGCCAAACGATATCATCTGGCATGCCCAACTGAGTACCTAATGCGCGAACTTCGTCTTTAAAGAGGGTGTTCAGTGGTTCAATCAGCTTGAACTGCATGTCTTCTGGCAATCCGCCAACATTGTGATGGCTCTTGATGGTTTGGGCGGTTTCTGTTCCGGATTCGATGACGTCGGTATAAAGTGTGCCTTGAGCCAAGAAGGAAATGCCTTCTTTTCCGGCTAATTTTGTAGCTTCGTCATCAAAGAGATAGACAAATTCATTACCGATGATTTTACGTTTTTGTTCCGGATCAGAAACACCGGCCAATTTGCCTAAGAAGCGTTCTTTGGCATCTACCCGGATGATGTTCAAGCCGAATTTGCCACCTAGTGTTTCCATGACTTGGTCGCCTTCGCCTTTGCGCAAGAGACCGTGGTCAACAAAAATCGAAGTCAGTTGATCCCCGATAGCTCTTTGCAGCAAGACGCCGACAACAGAAGAATCGACACCACCGGAAAGGCCTAGTAGGACTTTTTTATCGCCGACTTGTTCGCGGATTTTAGCGATTTGCATGTCGATGAAGTTGTCCATGCTCCAGTCGCCTTTACATTGGCAAACGTCCAGAGCGAAGTGTTTCAAGAGTTCGTTGCCGTATTCCGAGTTGCGGACTTCGGCGTGGAATTGAATCCCAAATTGTTTTTTATCCAGATTTTGGATGGCTGCAATCGGACAGTCAGCGCTTGTGCCGACCACTTCGAAACCAGCAGGTGCTTGTGTTACCAAGTCACCATGGCTCATCCAGACGATTTGTTTTCTTGGTGTGCCTTCAAACAATACTGCGTCATCCGTCAACACTTCCAATTCGGCTTTTCCGTATTCGCGGTTCTTGGCTGGTTCGACTTTCCCACCAGAGCGGTCGGTCATCAGCTGCATCCCGTAACAGATTCCTAAGACTGGGATGCCCAACTCAAAGATTGCTTCATCAATTCCGAATGCACCTTCGTCATATACACTGTTGGGGCCGCCTGACAAGATGATCCCTTTGGGTGCCATGGCTTTCACTTCGTCGGCGGTGATGCGGTGACTCAATAATTCTGAGAAGACACCGAATTCACGGATGCGGCGGGTGATCAGCTGGTTGTACTGGCTGCCGTAGTCTAGTACGATGATTTTTTCAACGTCCGGCATGTTGTCAACGTTTGTCACAGATTATCCCTCTATTCGTTAGATTTTTTATAGTAAAGAGCTGCCGACAACGAAAGTCTTTCAGCCGTCGGTCCTCTCGATACAGCGCGGTTGGTGGAGCAGTTTGCAGAAAAATTGAAGAGCGACTAAGCTTCTCAATACTTTCGCAGGTAAATCTCGTCAATCAGATGGTGCTTTGTTTTATGGAGAATTATATCTGCTCGACCTCGTGTAGGCAAGATATACTCTTTAAGATTCTTTAAATTTACGTTTTCCCATACGCCGCGAGCCATGTCTAGTGCTTCCTGACGGTCCCCAATTGCAAACTTGTAATAGTAATTGGTGGGGTCCAAAAAGGCCGTTCCTAAAAGTGACTCGAAACGTTCCAAGTACCACTGCTCAATTAATTCAGGTTCAGCATCGACGAAGATTGAAAAATCGAAGAAGTCGCTGACGTAAATCTGCTCGTTTTGGGGGAGCTGCAAGGTGTTGATACCTTCTACGATTAGAATATCCGGGCAGTCGATATATTCATATTCGTCTTCAATCACGTCGTATACGGTGTGAGAGTACCGCGGCACTGGGATGTTGGGTCGGCCAGATTTTACTTCATTGAGAAATTGGATCAAATGCTCCATGTCATAGCTTTCTGGGAAGCCTTTGCGATTCATGATGCCCCGTTCTTTTAAGACGTGATTGGGGTACAAGAAACCATCTGTCGTAATTAATTGAACTTTGCGTCTGGGAAACAGGCGGGACAAAAGGGTTTGGACTAGTCGTGCAGTTGTAGATTTTCCTACGGCTACCGAGCCTGCGATTCCAATAACAAAGGGCGGTGTCTTCAAGTAGCGGTGTAAAAAGAGCCCTTTACTCAAAGTCAGTGATTCCGCTTCTTTCATATATAAATGAACCAAATGACACAAGGGAATATAGACATCTTCCACGTCTTGCATCGAAATTCGGTCGTTCAAACTTTTGATACTATCCAGTTCCGTCTGCGTCAATGGATTGCTGCCGCTGGTGTAAAAGCCCTGCCACTCTTTTCTGGGGATCTGATAGTAGTTCATATTTTCAGCCATCTGTTGCTCCTTGGATGAGTGATCTGCAGAAAAAAGCAGTCCGCAGTAGGTGAAATCAATGAATTTCACACGACAACAGTTTAACACAAAACCTGTGGAAATAGTCGCCGAAGGGTAAATAAATGCGTGGAACCGGCGTCTCGTGCTAAGATGAAAACGACGGGGCACAACATCTGTGTCCCAACTGAATAAAGCAGAAAGCAGGCTGCCAGTGGTCCATAAAAAAGACGGCAGCCATCAGAGAAAGGGGTAGCAACAATGAAAAAAATCGTGATTATCGGTGATTCTATCGCTGCCGGCTTGTATGAAGGGCAACCCAGTAACGTCTTGGATACCTTCATCATCGACGAATTGGCAGGGATGGGTTTTCTCGGCTATGAAATGGTAAATCTGGGGCAACGAGCAGAAGGAACTACTGAGGTTTTAGCGCGAATTGCGGATGCGGTCAAAGAAGAACCGGACTTTGTCGTGATCAATGCGGGGATCAATGATGCGCTGAATCAAAAGGGAATTGAAGCTTTTGCTGCTAATCTCAGTGAGATGATTGAAAAATTTGCACCTGAAAAGGTCATTTTGATAGGACTAGGAATCGTGGATCGGCAAAAACGGCCGGAAGCAGATCCTGTGATTATTCAAGAGTACAATGATCGTGGGAAAAAAGTTGCCCTTCAAGCGGGTGTCAATTTTATTGATATGTATCACCATGAGATGGTTTATCCTGAGCCTTTGGAATTTATTTCTGAGGACGGTTTACATCCTTCGAAATTCGGGTATCATTTGTATGGCGGGTTAATCGCTCGCGATATTAAAAATAAATTGATTGGATGATCTGTATGACCAACCATTATTATTCCGAAAATCCTGATCTGCCTCATGATTATGAAGAATGGGATTTTCAATTGCGGGACCGCCGTTTTCATTTTGTGACTGACAGTGGTGTGTTTTCACGAGATACTGTCGATTATGGCTCCCGGGTATTGATTGATGCCTTTGATTTTGATGAATTGCCGCAAGCAGGAGGCATTTTGGATGTCGGCTGCGGCTATGGGCCCATTGGTCTAGCTCTAGCGGCAGTGGGCGAGCGTTCGGTAGAAATGATCGACGTCAACCAGCGGGCGGTAGATTTGGCTCAGCGAAATGCGCAGCGCAATCAAATCGAAAATGTCACGATTCACGTTTCCAACATCTACGAAGCGCTGACGCAGGCACCTTATGCAGCCATCGTCTCAAATCCGCCAATCCGGGCTGGAAAAGAGGTCGTGCATGAGATTCTTACTGGCGCCTATGAACACCTGCTTGTGGGGGGCACGCTGACTATCGTGATTCAGAAAAAACAAGGGGCGCCCAGTGCCAAAAAGAAGATGCTGGATGTTTTTGGCAATTGCGAGACGGTCATCAAAGACAAAGGCTATTATATTTTGCGTAGTACCAAAGAATAAGCCATTTGAGGCAGCTTTCTCATCTTTGCGGAGAAAGCTGTTTTTTCATTGGGAAATTTGATACACTGGGGCTGAATTACCGGCGAGAGCAATCAGATGAAGTTGCGTGAGAAAACCTGTTATAAGCAGAAAGGAAGCAGCCCGCCGGTGTGAAGGAGATGTGTCGAAATGAAATTGACGATCAAACAGATTGCTGAAATGGCCGGGGTTTCCGTTACGACGGTTTCCCAAATTTTGAATAACAAAGGAACCCGCTTCAGCCAAGAGACTCGCCAGCGCGTGTGGGAAATCGTCAATAAATACAATTACAAGCCGGATTTTTTTGCTTCCAATTTGATCAATCGACGCTCCAAGACGATTGGTATGATTATTCCAGATATTACCGATTATTTTTTCTCTAAGATTGTGGAAGGTGCCGAGCAGTATGTTAATGCTTTAGGCTACATGGTCGTGATGTGTAACTCGCAACAAAGCCAAGAAAAAGAGCTGGGCTACTTAGAAGAGCTGCGGCACCGTTCTGTGGACGGGGTTTTATTTGCGACGCCTCACCAACTGCCGGAAGCTTATGCATTGGGCAGCGATTTTTATCGGGGCATGCCGATTATTCTTATCGACCGGGGGATCAACCAGCGGGAAAATGGTCGCTTGATTGTAAAAGAATACGAGGGTGCGTATCAGGCAGTCACTTATTTGCTGAAAGAAGGGCATCGAGAGATTGGGATGCTGAAAGAGAGCACGGGATACTATCAGCTAGAAGAGCGTTTCAACGGCTATCGAAATGCTTTGAAAGATGGCGGCATCCCTTTTAAAGGGCGCTATGTTGCTACTGGAGAGTTGACGGTGGAAGGTGGTTATTTGGCTGCGAGAGAGCTGTTGCAGCAAAAGGAACTGACAGCGATTTTTTGTAGCAATGATGCGATGGCAATCGGCTGCTACCAGGCCATTTATGAGCTAGGCAAAAAAGTGCCGGAAGATATCTCGGTTATCGGTTTTGACAATTTGAACCTGGCACAATACATCACGCCACCTTTGACCACTGTAGAACAGCCTAGCTTTGAAATTGGTTTTCACGCGGCAAAATTTTTGATTGATGCCATTGAGTTTCCGGAACGGCGGATTGCCAATAAAGTATTTGATACTAAATTAATTCTTCGTGAGAGTGTGAAGAGGTTGACAAACTAATCATAACGCTGTATATTGCTTTTGTAAGCGCTTAAAGATTAAAGGAGTGCTAGGTAAACTGTTTTACTAAAGTGGTTTACTCAACGATATTTTCATGTATAATAGCACCGAATCGACTGTGGCTTTGTAATTTAATCAAGTGACGGCTGATATTCGGTCAGCAGAGATTTCGCTTTTGACAAGTTCTGAACTTTGGCAAAAGCATCGTTCAAAACGCTGTAGTTTCAGGTAGCTTTCTCTTTTAGAAGGAGAAGATGAAGCAAGGCGAATGACTGACTAGGAGGAATAGCCATGCGAATGGTGGATTTGATTGAAAAAAAACGTGATGGTCAGGTGTTATCAAAAGAAGAGATACGATTTATCATCGACAAGTATACCGATGGCACGATTCCAGATTACCAGATGAGTGCACTCTTGATGGCTATCTATTTTGAGGATATGACGGATGAAGAAATTACGGAGTTGACGTTAGCGATGGCCCATTCTGGAGAGGTCATTGATCTGTCCTCTATCGAAGGAATCAAAGTCGACAAACATTCAACCGGTGGTGTCGGTGATACGACAACTTTGGTCTTAGCTCCCTTGGTGGCGGCAATCGGTGTACCGGTAGCCAAAATGTCAGGTCGGGGTTTGGGCTTCACCGGAGGCACCTTGGATAAGCTGGAAGCCATTCCGGGTTTCCAGATTGAGATTGCAGATGAGGATTTCATTCGCATCGTTAATGAAAGCAAAGTTGCTGTCATCGGTCAGTCGGGAGATTTAGCACCGGCGGATAAAAAACTGTATGCATTACGAGATGTGACTGCCACTGTCAGCTCGATTCCGCTGATTGCAAGCTCGATCATGAGTAAAAAAATCGCAGCTGGCGCCGATGCAATCGTGCTGGATGTGACTACCGGCGATGGGGCCTTCATGAAAAATATCGAAGACGCCAAACGTCTGGCTCACACCATGGTGCGTATCGGCAAATTAGCAGATCGCCAAGTGATGGCGGTGGTTTCTGATATGTCTCAGCCATTGGGTGAAGCCATCGGAAACAGCCTGGAAGTCGTAGAAGCTATCGAAACACTGCAAGGAAAGGGCCCGGCTGACTTGCTGGAAATGTGCTATGCGCTGGGTTCGCAGATGGTTGTCCTAGCCAAAGCAGCTGAAACCTTGGCAGAGGCGCGGCAAATGCTGCAAGAGGCGCTGGAATCCGGTGCTGCCTTAGAAAAATTCAAAGAAATGATCCGCAATCAAGGCGGGGATGACACCGTGGTGGACCAACCGGAGCGACTGCTCACAGCCAATTATGAGATCGAATTGCCGGCCCAAACTGCTGGTGTAGTCACCAAATTGGTAGCCAACGAAATCGGTGTGGCAGCCATGCTTTTGGGTGCCGGCCGTAAAACGAAAGAAGACAGTATCGACTATGCTGTGGGTCTGAAACTTCATAAAAAAGTTGGTGATCCGGTGGCAGCAGGGGAATCACTGTTGACGATTTATGCCAACTCAGAAGACGTGACCGAGGTGAAAGAACTGCTCTATGCCAATATCGAGATTGGGGCTTCTGGTGAGGAGCCTGAGCTGATCCATGATATCATTACAGAGTAGCAGGCAGTGGGAAACGACTGTATTTAACAAATCAAAGGAGCTGTTTTACTAATGGAATTGAACCGCATGATGGACCACACACTTTTAAAAGCAGATGCATCAGAAGAAGCTGTTTTGCGTATCATCGAAGAAGCAAAGAAATATCATTTTTACTCAGTTTGTATCAACCCGACTTGGGTGAAGCTTGCGGCTGAAAAGCTGGCTGGCGAACCCGTCGCTGTTTGTACGGTGATTGGTTTTCCTCTGGGGGCCAATACTTCTGAAGTCAAGGCTTATGAAACGACAGATGCCATCAATAACGGGGCAGATGAAGTGGATATGGTCATCAACATCGGGGCTTTGAAATCAGGGCAATACAAAAAAGTACAACAAGATATCGAAGCTGTGGTCAATGCTGCCAAAGACCGCGCCTTGGTCAAAGTAATCATTGAAACCGCCTTGTTGAACAATGAAGAAATCGTCAAAGCTTGTGAGCTCGCTCAAGCAGCAGGAGCAGACTTTGTGAAAACCTCTACTGGTTTTTCTACCGGCGGTGCCACAGTAGAAGATGTTCGGTTGATGCGTCAAACAGTTGGTCCCAATATGGGCGTCAAAGCTTCCGGCGGGATTCACACGGAAGCAGATGCGATGGCAATGGTAGAAGCCGGTGCCACTCGTTTGGGAACCAGCGCCAGCGTAGCTATCATTACTGGTGGCAAAGGCGCAGGCTATTAAACAAACACGAGGTAATCTTATGAAAGCTGAGCAAGAATGGCTGGACATTGCCATAGCAGCATTGGACAAAGCCTATGTGCCCTATTCTCATTTTCCTGTGGGGGCATGTCTGGTCACTGAAGCAGGCAAGGTCTATCAAGGATTGAATATCGAAAATGCGTCTTATGGACTTTCCAATTGCGCGGAACGGACCGCCTTTTTTAAAGCAGTATCTGAAGGCGAACGGCATTTTCAACACTTGGTGATTGCCGGACATACACCGGACCCAATCTCCCCATGTGGCGCTTGCCGCCAAGTTATGGCAGAGTTTTGTCCGCAAGAGATGACGGTAACTCTCGTAGGTGATAACGGTGTCATCAAAGAAACGACAGTAGGCGAATTACTGCCTTATTCATTTACAGACAAAGATCTTTAAGCGAAATTGTCGCCGATTTTCATTCATGAAAATTGCGACCACAGAGTCCGCCGAGGCGGCTCTCAAACCACGTTCTTTCAGTTCTCTGATTTATCAGCAGACTGTTGAAGAAAAAAACTAATCAAATTTAGGGGGCTTTACAGAAATGAAAAAAGCGAACAAGTGGCGTTTAGGAGCAGTAGCGTTGGCAAGTGTAATGGTACTCGGCGCATGTGGCAACGGTGGCGGCAACAGTGCCAGCTCAGGATCATCAGCTGGTGAATCTGAAGCAACCGGGTCAAGTGCAGCAGCAACTGGTGACCACAGTGTGGCTCTAATCACCGATACTGGTGGTGTAGATGACAAGTCTTTCAACCAATCAGCTTGGGAAGGTTTGCAAGAGTGGGGCAAGGAAAACAATCTTAAAGAAGGTGCCGGCGGATATGCTTACTTCCAATCACAAGATGCTGCCGACTATGCCAACCACATCAACACAGCCGTAACTAACGGCTTCCACACAGTATTTGGGATCGGCTACCTGTTGAAAAATGATATTGAAGCAGGTGCAGAACAATTTCCTGATACGAACTTCGGTTTGATCGATGATGTAATCGAAGGCAAAGACAATGTTGTTTCCGCAACTTTCAGTGATCACGAAGCTTCTTATTTGGCAGGGATTGCAGCAGCTTATACTACCAAAACTGACAAAGTCGGCTTTGTAGGTGGCGAAGAAGGCGCAGTTATCGATCGTTTTGAAGCCGGCTTTACCAAAGGTGTGGAAGACACTGCTAAAAAACTGAACAAAGAAATCAAAGTAGATGTACAGTACGCAGCTTCTTTCAGCTCACCTGACAAAGGGAAATCAATCGCAGCTTCTATGTATAACAACGGCGTAGACATCATTTTCCACGCTTCCGGCGGTACTGGTGTAGGTGTGTTTGCAGAAGCAATCGCGAAGAATGAACAAAAAACCAAAGCAGAACTGGAAAACGACAAAGTTTGGGTAATCGGCGTTGACCGTGACCAAGATGCTGACGGTAAATTCAAAACAAAAGACGGTTCAGAGGACAATTGTACATTGACATCCACTCTGAAAGGTGTTGGCGCAGCGGTTAAAGACATCTCTACTCGTGCTATGAATGATGACTTCCCTGGTGGCGAACACTTGACTTACGGCTTGAAAGACGGCGGTGTTGATTTGACTGCTGGTTACGTTTCAGATGATGCTAAAAAAGCAGTTGAAACTGCTAAGCAAGAAATCATTGACGGTAAGATCGAAGTTCCGGAAAAACCTTAATCAAGATTTCTCTAAGGTCTTGTCTGTTTGACAGGCAAGACCTTTTCCTTAGGTTTTTGTCTTTATGACAGCAGCTTTTTTCAAAGCCGCTGTCATAAGGAGGGGTGGATTCCCCAACTGAAAACAGCATTACCGCAATCATTGATCATTGGTTAAAAAGCAGTAACAATTTGGTGCAATCAGAGACGCAAAAAAACGGCAGCGCATAAATGTTCGCCGGGCCCTTTCTACTGAGGCTGTGTCTCGCAGAGCAAGAGAAAAGGATGTGAAGAGAGTGGCAGAATCAGAAAAATATGTTATCGAGATGCGGCATATCACGAAGGCCTTTGGAACCTTCAAAGCAAACGATGACATCAATCTGCAAGTTCGTCCGGGAGAGATTCACGCACTGTTGGGGGAAAACGGTGCAGGAAAATCTACTTTGATGAATGTATTGTCCGGACTATTGGAACCGACTTCCGGTGACATTCTAATCAACGGTGAAAAAGTTCGAATGACTAGTCCCACTGCAGCCAATCGTCTAGGAATTGGGATGGTCCACCAACATTTTATGCTGGTAGATGCCTTTACTGTCACTGAGAATATCGTTCTCGGCAGCGAACCCAACCGTCTAGGGGTGTTGAATAAAAAAGCCGCAGCTGCTGAAATCAAGCGATTGTCCGAGCGATACGGGTTGGCTGTCGATCCCAATGCCTATGTCCGAGACATCTCGGTGGGGATGCAACAACGGGTGGAAATCTTGAAAACTTTGTATCGGGGAGCCGATGTCTTGATTTTCGATGAACCGACTGCTGTTTTGACACCACAAGAAATCGAAGAACTCATTAAGATTATGAAAGAACTGGTCGCTGAAGGAAAATCAATCATTTTGATCACCCATAAGTTGGATGAAATCAAAGCAGTAGCAGATCGCTGTACGGTTATTCGCCGTGGTCGCGGGATTGGTACTGTGAACGTGAAAGATGTCAGCTCTCAGGAATTGGCGGATATGATGGTGGGACGGTCAGTTTCATTTAAGACAGAGAAGACACCTGCTCATCCGAAAGAAGTCATCCTCTCTGTGGAAAATATCACCGTTAAAGAAGGTCGCGGCTTAGATGCAGTGAAAAACCTCAGCTTGGAAGTTCGCGCTGGAGAAGTTCTCGGTATTGCGGGAATCGACGGCAACGGTCAATCAGAGTTGATCCAGGCAATCACTGGGTTGCGTAAGGTTGAAAGTGGCCGCATCACAATTGACGGAGATGACGTGACCAACAAACGTCCGCGTTATATCACTGAAAAAGGTGTAGGACATGTACCGGAAGACCGCCACAAATTTGGTTTGATTTTGGAAATGTCTTTGGCAGAAAACATTGCCTTGCAGACGTATTATCAAGTACCGATGAGCAATCACGGTATTTTGAACTATGGTGAGATCAATGAACACGCTCGCGAACTGATTGAAGAATTCGATGTACGTACGACCAATGAGTTGGTACCGGCCAAGGCGCTTTCCGGCGGGAACCAGCAAAAAGCGATTATCGCCCGCGAAGTCGATCGAGACCCGGATCTTTTGATTGTGGCTAACCCGACTCGCGGCTTGGATGTAGGGGCCATTGAGTTTATCCATAAACGTTTGATTGAGCAACGGGATAAGTACAAAGCAGTACTGCTGGTCAGCTTTGAATTGGATGAGATTCTGAATGTTTCCGATCGAATCGCAGTTATTCATGGCGGTGAAATCGTAGGGATTGTGGATCCAAAAGAAACCAGTGAAAATGAACTGGGGCTTTTGATGGCGGGTTATTCATTGGAAGAAGCCCGGGCCCAGTTGTCTCAGAAATCGGAAGAGCCCCAAGCAAACGCCGCTATGAATCAATCGGCTAAAGAACAGAAGGCAGGTGTCAGCAATGAATAATCGTTCAGAGACGATCCGCAATATTATGGTGCCTATCATTGCTGTGCTGTTAGGATTTATTCTGGGTGGCGTTATCATGGCTGCTTTCGGATATGATCCAGTCAACGGCTATCGGCAAATGTTCAGCACCGTATTTTTGAACCCGCAAACCAAACAGATTAACCCTCGTAATATCGGGGAAATCTTTGTAACTGCGGGCCCATTGATCTTTACTGCATTAGGATTTTCCGTTGCCAATTCCGCGGGTTTCTTCAACATCGGGCTTTCCGGGCAAGCATTGTGCGGTTGGCTGGCAAGTATCTGGGTGGCCCTCTCGATGCCAAATGCACCAAAAGCTGTGGTAGTTCCAGCGGCATTGATCGTAGGAGCATTGGCTGGTGCTGCGGCTGCGGCTGTACCAGGGATTCTCAGAGCATTCTTCGGTACAAGTGAAGTAATCGTTACTATTATGATGAACTATATCTTGCTGTACACGGCGAACCATATCGTGACCCATGTGATGTCTAAAGATTTGATTTCAAATACCGGCGTCTCCAATCGCGTGGGAGCTAACGGGACTTTGCAGACTGAATTTTTGCGAAGCATCTCCAATAACTCTCGCTTAAATATCGGTATTTTCCTGGCCGTTGCTTTTCTAGTGCTGGTTTGGTTCCTGATGAAGAAAACAACTTTAGGATACGAGATTCGCGCAGTAGGTTTGAACCCGGATGCTTCCGAGTATGCCGGTATGAGCAGCAAGCGGACCATCATCGTTTCCATGATTATATCGGGTTTTTTGGCGGGACTGGGCGGCGTTGTTTACGGCTTGGGAACTTTCCAAAACTACTTTACGCAAGGGGCCTCATTGAGTATCGGGTTTGACGGGATGGCCGTCTCCTTGTTGGGGAGTGGCTCATCTGTCGGTATTTTACTGTCAGCCTTGTTATTCAGTATTTTGAAACTTGGCGGTCCCGGGATGCAGATGGTCAACATTCCTTCAGAATTAGTGGATGTGGATATTGCCATCATCATCTTCTTTGTCGGAATCAGCTTTGTTATTCGCTTCCTGCTGGCCAAAATTTTTGGCGGCAAAAAAGAAGTAGCAGTTGTTGAAGATGTCGAAAGTAAACCTGCTGACCAAGATGAAGAAGGGGGGACGTTGTAATGGATCTCAATCAAATCGCCTCGATTTTTACACAAACGTTGATTTACTCTACACCGTTGATTTTGACGGCATTAGGCGGTGTTTTCTCTGAGCGCAGCGGGATCGTAAACGTCGGCTTGGAAGGAATCATGGTCATGGGGGCCTTTACATCGGTGGTCTTCAACTTGGAATTTGCCAACCAGTTTGGCGCAATGACACCATGGCTGGGAATGCTTGTCGGCGGGTTGGCGGGCGTCTTGTTCGCCTTACTACATGCAGTGGCTACCATCAATTTCCGTGCCGATCATATCATCAGTGGTACCGTGATGAATATGCTGGCACCATCACTAGCTATCTTCTTGGTAAAAGTGCTGTACAATAAAGGGCAGACAGATGGTATTGAACGTCGCCTGGGGTATTTTAGTTTTCCAGTTTTGGAAGACATTCCAGTGATCGGGCCAATCTTATTCAAGGACACCTTCTTGCCGGCCTATTTTGCCATTTTAGTGGCAATCTTGTCTTGGTTCGTTATTTTCAAAACAAAATTTGGCTTGCGCTTGCGTTCAGTTGGTGAACATCCGCAGGCAGCCGATACATTGGGAATCAACGTCTATGTCATGCGTTATGCCGGCGTCTTAATTTCTGGTTTTCTTGGAGGTATGGGGGGTGCAGTCTTCGCACAGTCCATTTCCGGACGGTTTGCCATTACCACTATCGCCGGTCAGGGGTTCATTTCTATGGCAGCTATGATTTTTGGTAAATGGAATCCACTAGGTGCCATGGGTGCAGCTATCTTCTTCGGCTTTGCTCAGAACATCAGTATCGCCGGCAAAAACATCCCTGTGATTTCTTCTATCCCGGATGTATACTTGCAAGCAGCGCCATACGCTTTGACAATCTTGGTGCTGGTTCTCTTCCTCGGAAAAGCTTCAGGACCAAAAGCTAACGGTACCAACTATATCAAAACTAAATAGAGTCTTGTTCAGAGAAACAAGACGTTGCCTAGCTACTTGCAGAAGCAATCTGTGAGTAGCTGGACTGTAAAAAGGGCGGGACTAAGGGACAGTGTTTCTTTGTCTTGCTCTTTATTTTTGCAGAACTGTTGCTGGAGCGTGGCTTGTCTGTTTTCAGAGAGGAACGTTCTGAAAACGCGATGAGTAGTCAATGGCGAAAGCTGGGCGTAGACGCGTTGCTACAAAACTATTTATTTTGCAATACTTTGGCTGAAAGTGTGGCTTGGCTGTTTTTCTTAATGGTATGTTCAAGTTTGGTATCAAAGACTTTGCAAATGAGACTGCTTGGCGCAGAGATTTTGGATAGCTGAGACGGGTCATTTTGAGAGTTTTTTTGTAAGATAAGAGTGTAGAAAATGTCTGGTTTAACAAAAAAGGAAAGAGGTTTTTAATGATGTTTAAACGTGTACATTTGATCGTAATGGATTCAGTAGGGATTGGCGAAGCACCAGATGCCGAAAAATTCGGTGATAAAGGTTCCGATACGTTGGGACATATTGCCAAAGAAGCTGGGCTGAACATCCCGCATCTGGAACAATTGGGCTTGGGGACCATTCGTCCTCTAGAAGGTGTGACAGCAATCAATGGTCATGACGGTTATGCTACGAAGTTAGAAGAAATCTCGGTGGGTAAAGATACGATGACTGGCCACTGGGAAATCATGGGCTTGAATATTCAAAAGCCCTTCCGAGTTTTTCCTGATGGCTTCCCGGAAGAACTGCTAAAACAGATTGAAGACTTTTCCGGTCGCAAAATAGTCTGCAACAAACCATATTCCGGCACTGAAGTTATCAATGACTACGGCGAACATCAGATGAAAACCGGCGACTTGATTGTCTATACATCTGCCGATCCAGTCTTGCAGATTGCAGCCCACGAGGAAATCATTCCATTGGAAGAACTGTATCGTATTTGCCAATTCACCCGGGATATTACAAAAGATGAACCTTATATGATTGGCCGTATTATCGCTCGTCCTTATGTGGGTGAACCAGGCAACTTTACCCGGACGCCAAATCGTCACGACTATGCGTTGGATCCTTTTGGTAAAACGGTTTTGGATTCACTGAAAGACAATGGCAAAGATGTGATTGCCGTCGGAAAAATCAACGATATCTTTAACGGTCAAGGCATCACAGCGGCAGTCCGAACCAAGAGCAATATGGATGGTGTTGATAAATTGCTGGATGTGATGAAGCAAGACTTTACGGGCCTGAGTTTTACCAATTTGGTAGATTTTGATGCACTTTATGGTCATCGCCGCGATGTGGTGGGGTATGCCCATGCTATCGAAGACTTCGACTTGCGGATTCCTGAATTGTTGGCAGCTATGGCGGAAGATGACCTGCTATTGATCACGGCCGATCACGGCAATGACCCCACCTTCCCAGGAACAGACCACACGCGGGAATATGTGCCGCTTTTGGCTTACAGCAAGAAATTCAGCGGCCAAGGCGCACTGCCACAAGGTTACTATTCTGATATTGCTGCAACGATTGCTGAAAACTTCAGCGTACCGGCAACTGAAAATGGCAAGAGCTTTTTGGCAGATTTGAAATAAGCATCATTTGCAAAGAGGATTTTACTACTTGAAATACGAGAGCCTATCCCGCATGGATAAGTGGAGCAATGTGGGTTAGGCTTTCGATATGTGGATAAAAGTTGTGACAAAAGAAAAAATCTGGAGGACATTATGACTGAATTAAAATTAGCCATCAAGGAAACCACAGAATTTATTAAGAGCCAAGGTGTTGGCGAAGTTACTTTCGGACTGATTCTGGGTTCAGGATTGGGAGAGTTAGCCGAAGAAATCGAAGACAAAGTAGTGGTTCCTTACAATGAAATCCCCCACTTTCCAGTGTCAACGGTAGTGGGTCATGCAGGACAACTCGTTTACGGGACGCTTTCTGGTAAAAAAGTATTGGCGATGCAAGGTCGTTTCCATTTTTACGAAGGGCATTCCATGCAGACCGTGACTTATCCAGTGCGGGTGATGAAAGCATTAGGCGCCCATTCATTGATTGTGACCAATGCCTGTGGCGGGGTCAATGAAAACTTTGAGCCAGGAGACTTGATGCTGATCACAGATCAAATCAACTTTACTGGAACAAATCCATTGATCGGACCAAATGATGAAGACTTGGGACCGCGCTTTCCTGACATGAGCAATGCTTATACTCCAGCGTATCAAGAAGTTGCTAAAAAAGTTGGTCAAAAAAGCGGCTTGCATCTAAAAGAAGGCGTCTATATGGGCTTTTCAGGTCCAACTTATGAAACGCCGGCTGAGATTCGGATGGCTCGGACTATCGGTGCAGATGCTGTGGGGATGTCCACTGTTCCGGAAGTTATCGTGGCCGCCCACAGTGGTTTGAAAGTTTTGGGAATCTCTTGTATCACCAATCTGGCTGCCGGTATGCAAGCCAACCTCAATCATGAAGAGGTAGTGGCGACTACTGAACGGGTGAAAGGTGAATTCAAAGACCTGGTGAAAAAGACATTAGCTGAACTATAAAAAAGAAAAGAGGTCATGACAATGAGCGTACACATCGGCGCCAAAGAAGGCGAAATTGCAGATAAAATCTTACTCCCAGGTGATCCATTGCGAGCAAAATACATTGCGGAAACCTTCCTGGAAGACCCCATTTGTTACAATGAAGTCCGCGGCATGCTGGGCTACACGGGTATCTACAAAGGGGAACGAGTTTCAGTACAAGGAACTGGGATGGGGATGCCCTCTGCCAGTATCTATGTCCATGAGCTGATCAACTCTTACGGCGTGAAAAAGCTGATTCGTGTGGGAACTTGCGGCGCCATCTCAGAAGATGTTCATGTGCGAGATTTGGTGATTGGTCAAGCAGCGGCAACCAGTTCCTCCATCGTGCAAAAGAATTTCCAAACCTTCAACTATCCGCCTATCGCTGATTTTGATCTGTTGTTGAAGGCCTATGAAATTGCCAAAGCAAAAGGCTTCACGACCCATGTGGGCAACCTTTTATCAGAAGACAGTTTCTACAAAGATGATATGACAGAGACGTTGAAGTTGGCTGATCTAGGCGTGCTGGGAGTAGAAATGGAAGCTGCGGCGATGTATTACATTGCTGCCAAATACCATGTGCAGGCGTTGGCAATTTGTACGGTGAGTGATCACATCATCACCGGCGAAGAAACCACTGCAGAAGAACGGCAAACAACATTTAACGAGATGATTGAAGTCGGACTGGAGACGGCAATCGCCGAATAAAAAGCACGGGGCTGCGACAATCGTCAATCCTCCGGTCACTGTCCTTCGAAGCGAGGGATACTACAGGTGAGCTCCGAAAAGCCAAGGCATTTCCATTAAAAACAGTGGAAGGGCCTTGGCTTTTTAGTGTCAAAAATTTCAAACACAGGCTTTCCTTATTTACTACTTAAAAATAAGTCTCCCTACAGGGAAAAAGGAGGCAGCTTGCAGCTGACCTATCTGCAGGTGGGCTTTCAATGGAAAACCTAAAGAAATCCTTAACTGATGCGTTTTTCATGAAAGTTACATTGTGAAAAGCATTGACAGAAACAGTTTCTCTCTATATAATAGGGAGATGCAAAAACTATCTGATTGACACAAGGAAGCAGGAACGATCTATTGTCCGTTCCGGCTCCAGCACAGGAAAACAAAAGTTGCAAGACGAAAATTTCGCTTTCTGCTTTTGTGTTTTTTTGTGCCCAAAAGCCGCAAAAAATGCTTTTTGTTACAGTAAATTAATATTTGTAAAAAAACTGTAACGAAATCCGATAGCCTTTTTGAAAGAAATTTTGAGGGGTGAAGAGCTTGGCTGGACACGTAGTAAAATACGGGAAACACCGCGAACGCAGAAGTTTCGCACGTATCAGTGAAGTATTGGAATTACCGAATCTGATCGAGATTCAAACGGACTCTTACCAATGGTTCTTAGACGAGGGCTTGCGGGAAATGTTTGAAGACATTTTGCCGATCGACGACTTCAACGGCAACCTGTCTCTGGAATTTGTGGATTATGAACTGAAGGAACCGAAGTATACGGTAGAAGAAGCACGGGCTCACGATGCCAACTACTCGGCACCATTGCACGTTACATTGCGTTTGACTAACCGGGAAACCGGCGAAATCAAAGCACAGGAAGTCTTCTTCGGCGATTTCCCACTGATGACTGAGCAAGGGACATTCATCATCAACGGGGCTGAACGGGTTATCGTATCCCAGTTGGTACGTTCTCCTGGGGTGTACTTCCATGGCAAAGTCGACAAAAACGGTAAAGAAGGTTTCGGTTCAACTGTTATCCCTAACCGGGGTGCATGGTTGGAAATGGAAACCGACGCCAAAGATATTTCTTATGTGCGGATTGACCGTACCCGTAAGATTCCTTTGACTGTTTTAGTACGGGCGTTGGGCTTTGGTTCCGATGACACGATTTTTGAAATTTTCGGCGAAAGCGAATCATTGCGCAATACGGTCGAAAAAGATCTGCATAAAAATGCTAGTGATTCCCGTACAGAAGAAGGCTTGAAAGATGTCTACGAACGGCTGCGTCCAGGGGAACCTAAAACCGCCGACAGCTCTCGTAACCTGTTGAACGCGCGCTTCTTTGATCCAAAACGTTACGACTTGGCAAATGTTGGTCGTTACAAAGTTAACAAAAAGCTTGATCTGAAGACTCGTCTGTTGAATTTGACATTGGCGGAAACGCTGGTGGATCCGGAAACTGGTGAGATCCTTGTTGAAAAAGGCACTGTTTTGGGTCACGCTGAAATGGACAAGTTGGCACCATTCTTGGAAGCCGGCTTGAACGCAGTAACTTACTACCCTTCAGAAGATGGTGTAGTGACAGAACCAATGACTGTTCAAGTCATCAAAGTCTTCTCACCAAAAGATCCTGAACGGGAAATCAATGTGATCGGCAACGGCTATCCGGATGCTTCCGTGAAAACTGTTCGCCCTGCAGATATTATCGCCTCTATGAGCTACTTCCTGAACTTGATGGAAGGCATCGGCAATGTGGATGATATCGATCACTTGGGTAACCGTCGGATTCGTTCCGTAGGTGAATTGTTGCAAAACCAATTCCGTATCGGCTTGGCTCGTATGGAACGGGTAGTTCGTGAACGGATGTCAATTCAAGACACCGAAACATTGACACCGCAACAATTGATCAATATCCGTCCGGTAGTGGCAAGTATCAAAGAATTCTTTGGTTCTTCCCAGTTGTCCCAGTTCATGGATCAAACCAATCCACTGGGTGAATTGACGCATAAACGTCGTCTGTCTGCCTTAGGGCCTGGCGGTTTGACTCGTGACCGTGCCGGTTATGAAGTCCGCGACGTTCACTATTCTCACTATGGCCGTATGTGTCCAATCGAAACCCCTGAAGGTCCGAATATCGGGCTGATCAACTCGCTGGCGTCTTATGCGAAGGTCAACAAATACGGGTTTATCGAAACACCTTATCGCCGTGTCGATCGTGCCAATGGTCGGGTTACTGATATTATTGATTACTTGACTGCTGACATCGAAGACCATTACGTTGTCGCCCAAGCAAACAGCCCATTAAACGATGACGGCAGTTTTGCTGAAGAGGTCGTAATGGCGCGTGCAACTTCTGAGAATATCGAAGTATCCATCGATAAAGTCGATTACATGGACGTTTCTCCTAAACAGGTAGTGGCAGTAGCGACTGCATGTATTCCTTTCTTGGAAAACGATGATAGTAACCGGGCCTTGATGGGTGCCAACATGCAGCGGCAAGCGGTGCCTTTGATTAACCCTAAATCACCTTGGGTTGGTACCGGTATGGAATACAAATCCGCCCATGACTCAGGTGCTGCCCTGTTGTGTAAGAACCCAGGTGTGGTTGAATACGTGGATGCATCTGAAGTTCGCATTCGTCGTGAAGATGGTGCGTTGGATGTCTACTCTGTTACTAAATTCCGTCGTTCCAACTCCGGGACTTCTTACAACCAACGTCCAATCGTGACGTTGGGTGAAAAAGTCGATAAAGGCGATACGTTGGCAGACGGTCCTTCCATGGAACAAGGGGAATTGGCATTGGGTCAAAACGTGCTGGTTGCCTTTATGACTTGGGAAGGCTACAACTATGAAGATGCCATCATCATGAGCCGTCGTTTGGTCAAAGATGATGTGTACACTTCTGTCCACATTGAAGAATATGAATCAGAAGCCCGCGATACTAAATTGGGGCCTGAAGAAATCACTCGCGAAATCCCGAACGTCGGGGAAGATGCGTTGAAAGACTTGGACGAAATGGGGATCATCCGCATTGGTGCCGAAGTCAAAGACGGCGACTTGCTGGTAGGGAAAGTCACTCCAAAAGGGGTAACTGAACTGTCTGCTGAAGAACGTTTGCTCCATGCAATCTTCGGTGAAAAAGCCCGCGAAGTTCGCGACACTTCTCTGCGTGTGCCTCACGGCGGTGGCGGGATTGTCCACGACGTGAAGATCTTTACCCGTGAAGCCGGCGATGAATTGTCACCTGGTGTCAATATGCTGGTTCGGGTCTATATCGTGCAAAAACGTAAGATTCATGAAGGGGATAAAATGGCCGGACGTCACGGGAACAAGGGTGTTGTTTCTCGGATTATGCCGGAAGAAGATATGCCTTTCTTGCCAGACGGCACACCAGTGGATATCATGCTGAATCCATTAGGGGTACCTTCTCGTATGAATATCGGGCAAGTATTGGAATTGCACTTGGGGATGGCCGCTCGTCAGCTGGGCATCCACGTGGCAACACCAGTATTTGACGGTGCCAACGATGAGGATGTCTGGGCAACAGTGAAAGAAGCCGGGATGGCGGCTGACGCGAAGACTGTCTTGTACGATGGTCGGACCGGGGAACCATTTGACGGCCGGATCTCTGTCGGTGTCATGTATATGATCAAACTGGCCCACATGGTTGATGACAAACTCCATGCGCGTTCCATTGGACCATACTCACTGGTTACACAACAACCATTGGGTGGTAAAGCACAATTTGGTGGACAACGTTTCGGAGAAATGGAAGTTTGGGCACTGGAAGCTTACGGTGCGGCTTATACCCTGCAAGAAATCCTGACTTACAAGTCAGATGATGTTGTTGGACGTGTGAAGACCTACGAAGCTATCGTGAAGGGCGAACCAATTCCTAAACCAGGTGTTCCGGAATCCTTCCGCGTATTAGTGAAAGAATTGCAATCTCTTGGTTTGGATATGCGGGTCTTGGATATCGACAACGAAGAGATCGAGCTGCGAGATATGGACGACGATGACGATGATTTGATCACTGTCGATGCGTTGGAAAAATTCGCACAGCAACGCCAGTCCGCTAAAGAGCTGGAAGAACAAGCCGCACAACAAGTCAAAGAAGATGAAAATGAGCTGAACGATCAGATCGAAACAGTCGAAGATCGTCAAGACATCGAAGACTGATAACGTGCGCTAAAGAGACACCGCTCGGAAAAACATGGTACTGCTCGTCTTTTTCAGATAGGAAAGATGCGACAGTACCGGAAGCTTTCCGCGTCTCATCATTGATCCGCTCTCTTTACACAGTGACGGGCCGTTGTTTTCTTAGGAAAATAGCGGCAAAGGGGCACTGTTTGTAGATACGGGTCTTGCGGCCATGAAATGAAATGGAGGGAACCCCTTTTGATCGATGTAAATAAATTCGAAAGTATGCAAATAGGTCTGGCTTCTCCCGAAAAAATCAGAAGCTGGTCATACGGGGAAGTCAAAAAACCCGAGACCATCAACTATCGTACGTTGAAACCTGAACGGGAAGGTTTGTTTGACGAGCGTATTTTCGGCCCTACCAAAGACTGGGAATGTGCTTGTGGGAAGTACAAACGGATCCGTTACAAAGGCATCGTCTGCGACCGTTGCGGTGTAGAAGTAACCCGTGCCAAAGTTCGTCGTGAACGGATGGGCCATATCGAATTGGCAGCACCGGTTTCTCATATCTGGTACTTCAAAGGTATCCCGTCTCGGATGGGTCTGGTTTTGGATATGAGCCCACGGGCCTTGGAAGAAGTGATCTACTTTGCTTCTTACGTGGTCATTGAACCGGGCGATACGAGCTTGGAGAAAAAACAACTGCTTACAGAACGGGAATACCGTGAAAAACGTGAACAGTACGGTCAAGGCTTCAATGCAGCCATGGGTGCCGAAGCCATCAAGCAATTGTTGGATTCTGTCGACTTGGATGCAGAAGTTGCTGAACTGAAAGAAGAATTGAAAACTGCGTCCGGCCAAAAACGGACCCGCGCGATTCGTCGTTTGGATATTTTGGAAGCTTTCCGTAAATCTGGCAATAAACCTGGCTGGATGGTCATGGATGTTATTCCTGTCATTCCTCCAGACTTGCGGCCAATGGTCCAATTGGAAGGTGGGCGTTTTGCGACATCTGACTTGAACGACCTTTACCGTCGTGTCATCAACCGTAACAACCGGTTGAAACGCTTGTTGGACTTGAACGCACCAAACATTATCGTCCAAAACGAAAAACGGATGCTGCAAGAAGCCGTGGATGCGTTGATTGACAATGGTCGTCGTGGCCGTCCGGTAACTGGTCCTGGTAACCGTCCGTTGAAATCTTTGTCTCACATGTTGAAAGGGAAACAAGGTCGTTTCCGTCAAAACTTGCTGGGTAAACGTGTTGACTATTCCGGTCGTTCCGTTATCGTCGTTGGTCCTTTCTTGAAGATGTACCAATGTGGTCTGCCAAAAGAAATGGCCATTGAATTGTTCAAACCTTTCGTAATGAAAGAATTGGTTCAACGCGAGATTGCATCAAATATCAAAAATGCCAAACGCAAAATCGAACGTATGGAAGATGAAGTTTGGGATGTTTTGGAAGATGTCATCAAAGAACACCCTGTTCTGTTGAACCGGGCACCGACTTTGCACCGCCTGGGTATCCAAGCTTTCGAACCTGTTTTGGTAGAAGGCCGGGCAATCCGTTTGCACCCATTGGTTTGTGAAGCTTACAACGCCGACTTTGACGGTGACCAAATGGCGGTTCACGTACCATTGAATGAAGAAGCACAAGCGGAAGCACGGATGCTGATGCTGGCTGCTCAAAACATCTTGAACCCGAAAGATGGCAAACCAGTCGTTACACCATCTCAAGATATGGTCTTGGGTAACTATTACCTGACGATGGAAGAAGATGGTCGTGAAGGGGAAGGCATGCTTTTCCGTGACATGGACGAAGCAGTAACCGCATGGCGCAATGGCTATGTCCATCTGCATTCACGAATCGCTGTCGATCCTAAGAAATTAGGGGACAAACCATTCACTGACGAACAACGTTCTAAATTGATGGTAACCACAGTAGGTAAGGTGATCTTCAACTCCATCATGCCATCTGAGTTCCCTTACTTGAACGAACCGACTGACTTTAACTTGACTGTTCAAACACCTGACAAATACTTTGTGGAAGCCGGAACAGATATTCCTGCCTTTATCAAAGAACAGGAATTAGTTGGACCATTCAAGAAGAAAAATCTCGGAAATATTATTTCTGAAGTCTTCAAACGTTTCAAAGTCACTGAAACTTCTCACATGTTGGACCGTATGAAAGACTTGGGTTACAGCCATTCAACAATGGCGGGTATCACTGTGGGGATCGCCGATATCATGGTTTTGGCTGAAAAACATGACATTATCGATACAGCCCATGGGCAAGTGGCCAACATTACTAAACAGTTCCGTCGCGGGTTGATTACTGACGACGAACGGTACGAACGAGTTATCGGTGTCTGGAACGCTGCCAAAGACGAAATCCAACAAAAACTGATGGAATCCTTAGATGCTAAAAACCCAATCTTCATGATGTCCGATTCCGGAGCCCGTGGTAATATCTCCAACTTTACTCAGTTGGCAGGGATGCGTGGGTTGATGGCCGCGCCAAATGGCCGAATCATGGAATTGCCAATCATCTCTAACTTCCGCGAAGGTTTGACTGTCTTGGAAATGTTTATCTCTACTCACGGGGCTCGTAAAGGGATGACCGATACCGCCTTGAAGACTGCCGATTCAGGTTATCTGACTCGTCGTCTGGTAGACGTGGCCCAAGATGTCATCATCCGTGAAGAAGATTGTGGTACGGATCGTGGTTTGGAAATCGCAGCTATTCGTGAAGGAAACGAAATCATCGAATCGTTGGAAGAACGTTTGGTGGGTCGTTACACACACAAATCTGTGATCAATCCGCAATCTGGCGAAGCAATCATGGGTAAAGATCAATTGATTACCGAAGATTTGGCAAAACAAATCGTGGACGCTGGAATTGAAACTGTTTCAATTCGTTCCGTCTTCACATGTAATACCAAACACGGTGTATGTAAACATTGTTATGGCCGTAACTTGGCAACTGGTTCAGAAGTCGAAGTTGGTGAAGCAGTCGGTACAATCGCTGCCCAATCTATCGGTGAACCAGGGACTCAGTTGACCATGCGTACCTTCCATACCGGGGGGGTTGCCGGTGATGATATCACTCAAGGTTTGCCTCGTGTCCAAGAAATTTTCGAAGCTCGTAATCCGAAAGGGCAAGCAGTCATTACAGAAGTTACCGGTGAAGTCATCGATATCTCCGAAGATGCTGCAACTCGTTCTAAAGAAGTAACTATCAAAGGAACCACCGATACCCGGACGTATACCGTACCATTTACTGCCCGCATGAAAGTGGCAGAAGGGGACTATATTCACCGGGGTGCGCCATTGACAGAAGGTTCAATCGATCCGAAACAACTGCTGCAAGTTCGCGACGTCTTGTCCGTTGAAAACTACTTGCTGCGGGAAGTTCAACGGGTCTACCGGATGCAAGGGGTAGAAATCGGTGACAAGCATATCGAAGTAATGGTTCGTCAAATGCTGCGTAAAGTCCGCGTCATGGATCCAGGGGATTCTGATATTCTGCCAGGAACATTGATGGATATCGCAGACTTTAAAGACCGTAACTACACTACGCTGGTTTCCGGCGGTGTACCTGCAACGTCTCGTCCGGTTCTTTTGGGGATCACTAAAGCCTCATTGGAAACCAATTCCTTCTTGTCAGCTGCTTCCTTCCAGGAAACAACTCGTGTCTTGACCGATGCAGCAATCCGCGGCAAGAAAGATCCACTGTTGGGTCTGAAGGAAAATGTTATCATCGGGAAGATTATTCCTGCTGGTACCGGTATGGCTCATTATCGCAACATGGAGCCAAAAGAAGTGACTGTAGCCAGCGAAAATGTTTACAGCATTTCCGACATCGAAGCCCAAATGGCGGCAGAAGATGCATTGAACGAACAAAACTGATTTTGAGAACAACTAAAAAGGCCTGTTTTCCGACACTTGTTGGAAGACAGGCCTTTTTTTGAATGGAAGTAAGACGGCATTCACAGCAACTAGCTGTCATCAGAAGTTGGTGGTTCAGGGAAGCTGGGGTTAGGATGGGCTCACCAGTTGAACTGTAAAACGAGCCACAAGCCAACTGCTAAAAAGGGGATGAAGGGCAGTTCTTTTTTTGCTAGTGGCTGTGTAGTGACTGTTGCCAGTTGAAAAAAGCCGTATGCAACTAAGCCGGTGCCACTAGCAAGGATTAGTAGTAGGCAAAATTGCCGCAGCTCTAGCCAAGGACTCCAAGAAAGCAGCAATAAAACGTCTCCGATACCAAAGCGTCCTCTGAGAAAAAGCGTCAGAAACAGTAAAATCCCACCGCAATACAACAGTGTCTCCCAGTGAAACAACTGGCCCAGCCCCAGTTTCCCGCCCCAAAGAATCACCAGGCTGGGATAAAAAATTTTCGGCTCTAAAATCAGGTAGAAACAATCCGCCAATGCCAACAAAAACGCAGCTGTCAGCCAAAAAAAGTTTAGCGACGCTGCCCCTGTGAAAGTCAGTGGAAAAGACAATAGGAACAAGGTGCCGCACAAAAATTCTGCAGCAAAACTGCTGTAAGAAAAATGTTTGTGACAATAACGACAGCGAAAGCGCAGTCGCAAAGCCGAAACCAATGGAATCAGATCCCGCCATTTTAAAAATTCTCCGCAGCTGGTACAGTGAGAAGCCGGTGTCAGGATTGATTTGTCTTGTGGCCAACGCTGAGCGACTACGCAAAAAAAGGAACCCAGGCAGGTCCCCAATAGGAACAAAAGTACGTTTATGGTCATATCTCATCACCCCTTTCTTAAAAAATTACGCAATTTGATTGCAAAAGTAGACAATTGCCGGATTTTTTCTGATAATGGAACAAGGGAAAGGCAATGCCTCTTTTGCCAAAAGATGCTGCTAGTGTGTGAAGTTAAAGGAGAACAAGATGAAAAAAATGATTTTACCAATCATATTCGGTCTTTTGCTGTTGGCGGGCTGTGCCCCGAAAGCTATTCCAGTGGAGGAGGCTGCCGACTTATTTGTAGAGCAGCTCGTCTATCAAAAAGAAGATACTGATTTTGAAGACAATTTCCAAAATGGAGCAGATCTAAAAAAAGGCTTTGAAAAAAATACGACAGCTTTTCGTGACACGTTTGCTACCGGTCTAGTGGCGGCAGATGGGGATGTCAGTGAAGAGACGGCTAATGAGATTACCGCTTTGTTAATGGATAAGGTAAAAAGCGCCACGGATTATCAGATCAAAGTCGGTGAGGCAGAAGACGGCGATAGTATCCGCAACGTGACCTATCAAGTCCACGGCTTAGATTTGGTGACCATCATGAAGCAAACGACGCAATTAGTGACGGCTGAAATGCTGAAAAACACCGCGTTGGCCAAAGACGAAGCCAAGTTGCAAACAGAAACTGTCAAACAGTTAAAGCATGTGCTGGAAGCTCCGCCGGTCAAAGCAGAAGCGGTAAATGTCATGTTGGAGATGAAGCCGGAAAAAGGCCAGTGGGTCATTGTCGGCGGACAGCAGGCCCAATTAGAGGGGCTTTACTTGGCTTTTGTGGCAGGAGTCAAGGATGCGGACACCTTATCGACAAATTGGCAGGCGGCACAAGCAGAGCTGACCAAAGAGCTGGAAAAACAATTGCAGAAGTAAGCGAAGCGGTGGCGGATCACAAGTAGGAAACTCTTGTGATCCGTTATTTTTATTGCAGGAGAACGCCTTTCTCTTACAAATTGTCAGTGTGGTGCAGATTATTGTACTTTTTATCACATTCATACTAACATAGGTAATGGAAGCCGGTGAGGTGGGGCAAGACCCACAGCTTACCGACAAAAAACCGATGTAGGAGGACTTGAAATGAAATACGAAAAGACCAAAGAAGTACTGAACCAATTAGTAGCCGACTTGAGCCAAATGGCAATGGTCATCCACCAAACCCACTGGTATATGCGTGGCCCTGGTTTCTTGACTCTGCATCCATTGATGGACACCTATATGGATGATATCAACGACCAATTAGACGAAGTATCCGAACGCTTGATCACATTGGACGGTTCACCATTTTCAACGTTGAAAGAAATGGCTGAAAATACTAAGATCAAAGACGAAATCGGCAGCTGGGATCGCTCAATGGAAGAACGCTTGGCAACTTTGGTAGAAGGCTACCGTTACTTGGCTGACTTGTATCAAAAAGGGATCGAAGTAAGTGGCGAAGAAGGCGATGATCCAACGCAAGACATGTTCATCGAATTCAAAACAGCAACTGAAAAACGTATCTGGATGGTCCAAGCACACCTTGGTAAAGCACCAGAAATCGACAAATAAGCAAAAACAAATACCCGTAGGACCGCTTTTAGCAGCGGTTCTGCGGGTATTTTCGTTTGCCATAAATTAAAGAGCTGGACTACCTTGAGCTTTTTTCCAGGTAATGATGAGGTACTGCGGGTGTCGCTAAAAGGAGCAGCACTCGAATTGCTGGTTAACAAGTGTCGGTAAAGTCAGCTCATTATTCTGCTGCCAGCTGTGCTTTAGCGAGCTGAATCTGGTGTGCCACCTGATCAAATCCAGTACCACCGAGAGAATGGCGGTTTTTGACAGCGTTGAAAGAATCCAGTTTCTCGTAGACATCCGCTTCGATAACTGGCGTGATAGCTTGGTATTCGTCCAGGGGAATATCTTGGAGGTAGCGCCCTTTGTGGATGCCGTCAATCACCAGCTTGCCGACGATTTCATGAGCTTCTCGGAAAGGGATACCTTTACTCGCCAGATAATCAGCCAGCTCAGTCGCATTGGAGAAGTCTTTTTCAGTGGACTCCAGCATGTGTTCTTTGTGTACTGTCATGGTATGGATCATCCCCGCCATGATTTCTAGGCTGGTGAGCAGGGTTTCGGCAGTGTCAAACATGCCTTCTTTGTCTTCTTGGAAATCCTTGTTATAAGCTAGCGGCAGGCCTTTCATCACCGTCAAAAGGCCGAATAGATTTCCATAGACACGCCCGGTTTTGCCGCGAATCAGTTCGGCCATGTCAGGGTTTTTCTTTTGAGGCATGATTGAACTGCCGGTAGAGAAGGTATCGGTGAGCGCAACGAATTGAAACTCATGGCTGCACCAGAGGATCAGCTCTTCACAAAAGCGTGAAAGATGCATCATCAAGATTGATCCGTTGCTGAGAAATTCCAAAATAAAATCCCGATCACTGACCGCGTCCATGCTGTTGGCATAAACGCCGGCAAAGCCTAATTCCTGTGCGGAAAACTCTCGATCAATGGGAAAAGTAGTTCCGGCTAAAGCAGCTGCCCCCAGCGGTGAAAGGTCAGTGCGTTTGAGACTCTCTGTGAAGCGTTCTTGATCTCTGGTCAGCATGCTGTAATAAGCCAGCAAATGTTGCCCGAAGCTGATGGGTTGTGCGTGTTGCAGATGGGTATAACCTGGCATCACGGTATGGATATTTTCTTCGGCTTTTGCCACCAGCACACTGCGGAAAGTCTGGATTTTGTCGATTACCTGATGCAAGGTATCCTTCAAATACAGATGCATATCTGTTGCTACTTGATCGTTGCGGCTGCGGGCCGTATGCAGCTTGCCGGCGACAGCTCCGATTTCTTCGTGCAAATACGTCTCAATATTCATGTGGATATCTTCGTTTTCAATGGTAAAAGTCAGTTCACCGGCATCTAGTTTGGTTTTGATTGCCTCCAGCCCGGCGATGATCTGATCGGCATCAGCTTGTGGAATGATTCCGGTGTGAGCCAGCATTTTTACATGGGCTAGACTGCCGAAAATGTCCTGTTGTGCCATCTTTTGATCGAAGGGGATAGAGGCTCCAAATGCATCAATCCACGCTTCATTTTTGCCGTCAAAACGGCCGCCCCATAATTTTGCCATAATCGCTTCACCTCTAAATAGAATTGTCACGGGCTGCAATTTGAGAACAGCTCCCGCTTGTCGTATTACTTCAAGTATACCAAATCCAGTACTAATAGACAGAAAAGGCATAAGCAAGCAAGACCCGCTTATGCCTTTTCTTATGATCTCCCCAAGCACGGCTCGCTGTACGCGTCATCAGGAAATGTGATTATTTAATCCTCACCTGCGGCTCACTGTACGCAGCATCAGGAAAAATCCCTGTTTATTTGACGAGGTTCTTTTCGTTGACCTTGCTTTGGACTTCGGCATGGACCTTAGTTGGCAGACCGAAAAGCTTGATAAAGCCGACTGCCGCATGTTGGTCAAAGGTATCCGCAGAAGTATAGGTGGCCAAGTTTTCATTGTAGAGGCTGTTTTCTGATTTCCGTCCTTCTACAATGGCGTTACCTTTGAAAAGTTTCACCCGAACAACGCCGTTCACGTATTTTTGGGTCTCTTTCAAGAAAGCGATCAGGGCATCTGTCAATGGATTGAACCACAAGGCATTGTAGATGACATCGCTCAACTGATTTTCAATCGTCGGCTTGAAGTGAGCCAATTCAGTCACGAAAGTCAGATCTTCCAACTCTTTGTGGGCCTTCATCAAAGTAATGGCTCCAGGACATTCGTAGACTTCTCGGGATTTAATCCCCACCAACCGGTTTTCCACATGGTCGATCCGGCCGATACCGTGCTTGCCAGCGACGACATTCAACTCGTCAATAATCTCATAGAAGGACAGCGCTTCGCCATTCAAAGCCACAGGCACACCCTTATCAAAAGTGATTTCCACGATATCCGCGGTATCCGGAGTATCTTCCAACTCCGCTGTAATGGCATATGCTTCTTTAGGAGGCGCAGCCCAAGGGTCTTCCAAAATCCCACATTCGCAGGCCCGGCCCCAGACATTTTGGTCGATAGAATAAGGATTATCCAGATTCGCCGGGATCGGCACACCTTTTTCAGCGGCATAGGCAATTTCTTCTTCCCGGGACCATTTCCACTCTCGAACTGGAGCGATGACTTTCAAATGCGGGTCCAGAGAAGCAATCGCAACTTCGAAGCGTACTTGGTCATTGCCCTTGCCGGTACAGCCATGGGCCACAGTCGTTGCGCCGGCTGCGTGAGCCACTTCCACCAGTTTTTTAGCGATCAGCGGGCGAGAAAGAGCCGAAACCAATGGGTAGGATTGTTCATAGAAAGTATGCCCTTGTAAAGCAATCAACGCATACTCGTTGGCAAACTCATCTTTGCAATCCAAAGCATAAGACTCAATTGCGCCGACCTGCAACGCTTTGTCTTTAATGAACTGCATATCGCGGCCTTCTCCGATATCCAAGCAACAAGCCACGACATCATATCCTTCATCTACCAACCATTTGATAGCAACGGAAGTATCCAAACCTCCGGAATAAGCCAATACTACTTTCTCTTTCATAGTTATACACCCTCGCTTTAAGTCGTTTGTCGATTAACTGATGCCATCGTAACAAATATTCATACAGGTTGCAAGGGAAAAGTAAATAAATATACATAAAAAGTTGAAGAAAGGCAGAAAATATACAAAGACGAGCGGTTATTCATAGTTTTTTGTATAATCAGGTAAAATTATCCGTGCACTTCTTAAGAAAGAGTGAACACTCGAAAATTGTTTCTCGCTGGAAACAGCGGCATGCAAAATGAAAAAGGAAGGGCAGTAAAACGAGTAAAAACTATATAATAGAAACAAATTTTTAGAAGACGGCCTGTGGTCAAAACAATCAAATGCGTGGTTTACCTTAACGCCAAAATCCAAACCACCTGCAGCTAACCTGTTCCAGAAGACAGTAGTAAACACCAAGCCCGGAATCTGGGTGAGATTGTGAAAATGGCTTTTAGACTCCAAAAATTGGTGGTAATATTCACCACTGACCGAACTTGATCTGACAAGTTTTCCATTGGTTTACGATGGTTTTTAGCCGTGGAGTTCGATTTAAAAGAAATCGTGAAAGATTTTCCGAAAGCTAGGGAAAACTTAGAGATTTTCGTTGACTTTGACTGGCGCAGAAGGTATTATGTTAAATGGTATTGTTTACCCCACAAAGAGCCCCGGAAACTCACGTGATTGTAAACATTCGAAATCGAAATTGGAGGAAAAAATCTTGCGTACAACATATATGGCCAAAGCTGGCGAAGTAGAACGTAAATGGTATGTCGTTGACGCGACAGATGTCCCTATGGGTCGTTTGTCTGCAGTTGTAGCATCTGTATTGCGCGGTAAAAACAAACCAACATTCACCCCTCATGTGGATACTGGCGACTTTGTGATCGTAATCAATGCGGACAAAGTAAAATTGACTGGTAACAAAGCAAGTGACAAGATCTACTACCGTCACTCAAACTTCCCTGGCGGATTGAAACAAATCTCTGCTGGCGAATTGCGTGCTAAAAATTCTCGTCGTCTGATCGAAACTTCTGTAAAAGGCATGCTTCCTAAAAACACTTTGGGCCGTGCTCAAGGCATGAAGCTGCACGTTTACGGTGGCGCTGAACATCCACATGCTGCTCAAAAACCAGAAGTTTTGGACATCACAAACTTAATCTAATAGGAGGGAATTTCATTGGCACAAGCACAATATACCGGCACAGGCCGTCGTAAAAATGCAGTAGCTCGCGTACGTTTGGTACCGGGTACTGGTAAAATCACTGTTAACAACAAAGCTGTTGAAGAATACATCCCACACGCTGACTTGCGTGAAGTTATCAACCAACCATTTGGCGTTACCGAAACCAAAGGCGCTTACGACGTATTCGTAAACGTAAACGGTGGTGGCTACGCTGGACAATCAGGCGCGATCCGTCATGGTATCGCCCGCGCATTGCTGGAAGTAGACCCTGACTTCCGTTTGGCTCTGAAACGCGCTGGTCTGTTGACCCGTGACGCTCGTATGGTCGAACGTAAGAAACCAGGTCTTAAGAAAGCACGTAAAGCTTCACAGTTCTCTAAGCGTTAATATCCTTTATATATCAACGTTTCTGGCACTTTCCGATTTTGGGGAAGTGTCTTTTTTTGTACGCTTAGGTACGAAAAAATGTACGAGATTTTGAATTGGCTGTTTTTAAGACCTAGGTCGGACACTATATAATCGTTCTTTTTAGTTTGTTTGATTGTTATTTTAAATAGTTATTTATTTTGCTTTTCGAGCTTCATCTAGGCGTTTCTCGAATTTTTCATAAGTGGAAAGATCGACAACATTTGGGGTATTAACGTATATTTCTGTCGTTTTGATATCCGAATGGGTTAAGGCTTGAGAAATTTGCGCCATTGTTGCACCGCCTTCACGAGCTAACGTACTAAAGGTATGGCGTAGTTTGTGAGGGTTTGTCTGAACCAGTTCCTCATGTCTTCGGCGAATGGATTTTAGCCGATAATTTAAGTAATCCACATGAACCGGAATATTTACTTCGCCACTTCGATTGGCATAAGTGAAAAGAAATTGTTCTTTCGTCTGTTTAATGCCCAACTGTAGCAGTTCTTCCTTTTGTTTTTGCTTCCATTCTTTCAATAGTTTAATAAGGAATGTCGGAATCTTGAACTTCGTGGCTTTGCGCCCTTTTGTGGATTTTAAATTGCCAAACTTATCCTTACTTTGAATCAAACTGACATAACCATTTTCAAAATCAATATGCTTCCACTGAAGGGCATAGGATTCGCTCTTGCGGTCCCCTAGGTTCAACGTTAGCATCAAGAGAACATAGTCTTGCATGATTAGAGAACCATTGCTGTAATCCTCATTCGCTGCGTCTAGCCAATCAATCAATTCTTCGGCTGTCAGTGCTTCACCGTTTAGCTGACGTTCCGCCTTTAGTTGCTGTTTCTTAGGATCACCCACATACCGAATCACTTTTTCAATCCGATTGTATTCGATATACTCTAATAGCTCCGCAATATCAAAAATCTGGTTGACGTAACTTTTGATGATTTTGATATTGGCATAAATTTGGGACTTTTTCATCAAAGCACGAAGCACAAAGTCTTTATTGTCGTTTAAGAACTTGATGGAATATTCACCAAACATCGGTAGAATATGAAGACGGAAGACATCTTTCGTATTGCTAATGGTTGTGGCAGTTGGTATTTGCCTAGATCGTCCAGTAGAACCAGCGATATACATATCCAACCAAACTGTTTCATAAAACTCTTTGAATTTGATATGCCCGTTTAATTCAAATGAACGAGCACTCTTTTCATTAAGCACACGTTGAATTTTTTGAGACAGGTCTTTTTCAGCTTGTTCCGCTTCTTTTTTCGTCCTAAATGTTTTGCGGTAGCGTTCGGTAGTGACACCTAGAATTTGTCGCACCTCCTTGGGGTAAAACACCTCCAATTTGTAGTGGTTGTTTTTCAGTTTAGTAATTGCCATGTTCCTTCCTACTTTCTTATACGCAAACCAGAACGTAGGAATGACTACGTTCTGATTATAAACCGCTTCTAGCGAGTATAGCAATGGAGCCATTCGTCTATAGCTTGCCGATCAAAACGCACAACACCTTGAATCGTGATTTTTGGCAGTCCTTGTTCGACCCATTTATCCAAAGTGTTGTTCGCAATATGGAGATATTGGCAGGTTTCTTTCTTGGTTAAATAGCGTTTGTCGATCGCAGTATCTTGTCGTACTTGATTCACATTGTTTAGAAGAAGTGTGTAAACACTATTTCCTAGCTGTTTCATCTGCTCATCGTTCAGTAAAAATTGAACTTCGTGCATAGGTAACCTCCTTTCTCTAGTAAGAATCTTCATTCTCCAATTCCAGTATTTTTTGTTCGATAAAGGTCTGATCTGTTTCCGTGAATTTTTCTTTTCCTTTGGCTAGTAATTCTCTCAAATAAACTTCTGCTTGTTCTGGGCCATAGGCTTGTAGAAAAGCTTCATAAATCATGGCGAGCGATTTCGAAGTGGCATTTTCTAACCATGCTTTCTTCTTGGAAAAGGTTGGCTTTTCACGAACTACACGTAAGGGGATTTTGGGAATACCCCCCACAAATTTATCCCACCATTTCATGTTCGGCCAACGAGCTTTGTTGTGATAGTTGACGGGGCCTTTGGGTTTGGTCTTGAAGCTGTAGTGGGAAGCTAAAATGCCACGAATTACCGTATTGAGTGGTATTCCTTTCGCAAGCTTTTCTACGGCTTGCCGAGCTTTTTGATCGGTTAACTCCAATTCCCAGCGAACCCACTCGTTGACTTGGGCAATTTCTCCCGTTTTATCGCGTATTTCTTGCTTTTTGTCATAAATCCGCAGTAGTTGTGGCTGAGCGCCAATGTAAAGCGTATGACCAGTCAGAATGCCTTCCTGTAGTTGCCCACTGTTTACTTCCCGAAAGTGGCGGCTTTGAGAGCTGAGTTGGCCGTTCCTCACGTATTTTTGCAAAGTAGATACAGGAGGAGAGGAGCCGTCAAATAAATCCATTGCCAAGTCGGCACGAGTAATGGTTCCTTTGGCTTTTAAAATGGTGGCTAAGAATTTCTGCCAATGCCAACCCTCCACACTAGACATATATTCTTCGTATTGGCGACACCCTTGACCCGATAAGTTTACTAAGAGATTGTTGTGGTGGTCACTTTGGTGAATGATAATATCTGCAAAGGAATAGTGAGAATCGTAAGTGGGAAAAGGACTCCCTTTCTTTTCTGAAGTAAAGTCAGAAAGGGCAATTCCCAGTAAGTCCGCAACTTTTTCCATCGAAGCATCCGGTAATGAAAAACGCAGAAAATCGATCAGACATTCGTTACTTTGCCGGTGTGTTTGGTTCATTCACTTCTCCTAGTTGATAGGAGGTGGCACTGATTTTCAATGCTGCAAATTGCCAGGTGTCAATCATTGGTTGACCTTCTCCCACAAATGACTTTTTCTGAATTTTTCGGGGATAGACATTTAAACCATTAAAACGAATGGGAATCAACTCGCCGTCTTCATAGTTATCTAAAATGGGTAATTCTTCTTGATGCTCGACCACAATGGTAATCGGGGAGCCGAGTTCTGTTCCGCCGTTATTCAGAACCAGTTCGACAAAAGCCCGATCATAGACTTTGAAGGTGAGGGTCATTAGCCCGGTTTCTACACGTTCGCCCACATGGTTCTGTTCACGTTCCATCCGCATTTGAATATCACTTTTGGCTACAACAAAACGTTGCGGGAGTTTGAATTGTTTGAGATCGAAACGTAGACTGGCTAGATTGACAGTTTCTGAATCGTTGAGTGAGATACTGGTTCCTTTTTGGATCATTAATTTTTTTGACATGTGTATTTCTCCTTTGATTTTGAATTTAGTCTTTGTTTTAATTGGTTGAAACAAAGTAGAGTGGGTGCACGAATCAGTTGCATAAAATTTCCTCCCTTCACTAACAAGAACAATTTGGAACCCCCTATTTTCCAAAAAATGTGGAATTTCTCATAATTTTCTTTATGGATGATTTCTCTTCCATTACTACTACAATCTGAGTAGGGCAATTTTTCGAAACAACAGGCAATTGAATTAACTTGTAAGAGATTCTTAAACTATTTGCTCCTTAATCGCCTCATTTCGAAAAAGTTTCTTTTTTGATAAAACACAAAAAAGACGTGTAAACGAACTCGGCTCTGCCGCTGGCAGCCGGTTCGTTCACACGTCTTTTGGTTTTTTATTTAGCTAATTTTGACAAAAATCGAATCTTTGAAGAATGCTCGTGAAGCCTTTTGTAGCAACCATCAGAGGGATTTCCAATGAGTTTGGTACCCCCGTGTTACTAGCGGGGGGAGAAACGTTGCGAGATTGATTGGATTTAGTTAGAAAAAATCTTTTTACTTCTTACTATATTTTTTGTCTTTTTGAATTATTTCTTCAATGTTTTTCTTCGTAACAACTGTTTTTCGAACTTCGCTATCGTACTTAGAGTCAGGATGTGAAATTGAATATCTTACTATATCTAAGTAGCTGTTAACTTGAATTTTTTCACCCTCAAGAGTGTTAATTTCTACACCATCTCCTGAAAGATAGGAAATATCTGCAACATTATTTAGATTAATTTCTTTATTCTCATCACTATAAAACTGAAAGTAGAACTTAAAACCAAAAAACATAATAATCATCGATAAGATTATTAGAACCGATAGACAATGAATATTATGACGCTCTTTTTAGACGTAATAATATTTATTCTAATGATCCATCCAAATTGAAAAAAGGATAAGCGAACTCTCAGCAAGTTATTCAAGATGCTATTGATGATGTACTGAGAGATAAAATGATTACCTCTTTTGAAAAATTTTCAGATACTTTAGCGAAAAATCATGACATAGAAGTTTACAAGTTTTCTAAAAACAGCAACAAATTAGGTTATGTTTTGTATAAAAAAGAAGCAAACTTTTATGAGAATAGAGAAAGATTTATTTTTCTAGGTAAAGACAAAGCGTCACGAAAAATACGTGAACCGTATGTTGAAAAAACATTTAGTGCTAAAAAATTAGGTAAGAGTTATGAGTTAGAGTCGATAGAAAAAGAGCTTGATTATAAGAAGAACAGTTTATTATTTTGAATCAAAGAATTAATAAAACAGGGGAACTAGAAGAACCCTTTGTAGAATTAGATGAAATCGCACAACGTCAATTTAATCGAAAAGGTGCGCATCATTTTATGAAGTATGACGATTTTTTAAAGTCAGTTGATAAACATTTTGCCACATCACTTGGTTCACTTGATGATCAAGAGTACGAAATAAAAGTACATTTGAAAGTGAACAAACAGACTTTAAAAAGTACTGAACATAAAAAAGTTGCAGTCAAAAAGACAGAAAAAAAACAGTACACGTCCCTATATTTTGGTGCAGGGAGTTATACTCATACGCCAAATGCACGAGCCTTGCACCATCAAATTAGTAAAGCTATTAATGATGATGTGAAGATGTATCGTGCTAAAAAAGACTATGAATTTATGCAACATAAAATCGAAATGGAGCAACAAAGAAGACAAGGATTTGAAATGGATTTTTAAAGTATCTTGCCAGGAATTAAATTAGAAAGTTTAATATGGTGAGATTATTTTTATAGACATACGCGAGCTACCCACTGTCTTTCCAGATAGAGTAGCCATGCTGTCGCAGGCTACTCTATCTGGAAAGGTCAATGGTGGCTCTCAATTCCTGAGGGAGCACGCTCCCTACAGACTCCCTGAATAAAATGAAGAGGTGGACAATATGAAAAAATCAAAAAATACCGAAACAAAAAAGATAAAACGAGAATTAAAAATAAAAAAAGAAGCAAAAATTTATGAGGATATTGAGCAACGTGTTGCATGGCTATATGAAAATAAATTTACAAAGATTGATTCAGAAGTTGTATTTGAAATTAATTTTTACGAGGATGTTTATCAAGAAGATATTGACGAATTAATGTTGTTTCATGCAAAAAAAGTTTTTATGGTGGAAAAAGATGATGAGTATTATTGTGGAATAAGAGCTAATCATTTTGTGATTGAAGTTGGTTATTCTGAAATGAGAGCCGGACTAATTTATTTAGTAACAGCTAATCATAAGGGAAATAGATGTGTAACAATGATAGCAGAAGAGAATGAAAAATATTTAGAAATATGTTCAATGGAATAGATAATAAAAAATGAAGCTAGTACTTATGCTACCTTAAAAGAATCGAATACTGACAACCGTTATTCAAAAAAATATCTTCTTTTGCTTTTTAATCTAATAAAAATAAGTATCTTTTGATACCTCCCCAAAAACCTATGAAAACAAGCAGAGCAATGGATGTTTCGTTAAAACCATCCGTTGCTCTGCCTGTTTGTTATGTATAATAATGCCATAATTTTTTTAAATCACGTATACTAGATAAAAACAAGTGGGAGGAAATGACGATGACTTCAGTAATGTGGTTTCGTAAAGATTTACGACTTTCAGATAATAAAGCACTAGCAAAAGCTTGTGAGGAATCAGAGGAATTGATTTTATTTTTTCAATTAAATCCAGAACAATTTATCGAAGGCAGTCCTAACCATCAGGCCTTTTTTTCAAGTGTAGCGTATCTAAAAAAACAAATCGATCAACATCGCCACTTGCATGTTCATTTTGGAAATCCTAAAGATTCATTTAAAGAACTATTGAAGGCTGTGCCAGAAATTACAGATATTTATTTTAATACTGATGAAACGGGATATGGTGCTACTCGTGATCAAGAAATGCGTACTTTTTTTAAAGAACAAAAGATCCAAGTCCACGAATTTATGGATGGGTATCTGCATGGAGCAAGAGAAATTACACGAAATGGTAACTATTACAAAGTCTATACACCGTACTATAAAAAATGGATCGAGCAAGTGAAGGAAAGTCCAATCGAAGTGAATTTAAGCAAAACGACAGTAAAAAGTCAGCTGATTTTTGAAAAAGAAGAAGCGCGATTCAAGACGTTTTGTGAGCAATTACCTGTGCTTGACGATCAGCCTTTAGGTGAAGCCTATGCAATAGAACGACTGAAGAAATTTGTCAAAGAAGATCTTAAAGTATATGATCAAAAGCGCGATATTCCTGAAGCAGATCAAACCAGTCGCTTGTCTCGTCACTTGCGTACCGGTGAAATTTCGATTCGTACAGTTTGGCAAGCAGTTCAAAAGGCACCGAATTCGACCGGTAAAACGACATTCGAAAAAGAATTGTGCTGGCGTGATTTTTACCACATGATCTACGTAGCTTTTCCAAAACAAAAAGAAGAAAGTATCCAAGAAAATTATCGATATGTCGAATGGGAAAATAAACGAGCTGACTTTAAAAAATGGCAAGCTGGTCAAACGGGGTTTCCAATCGTGGATGCGGCGATGCATCAGTTGAATGAAACCGGCTGGATGCACAATCGTTTGCGGATGATCACAGCTTCTTTTTTAACTAAGGATCTTTTAATCGATTGGCGCTGGGGTGAAAAGTATTTTCAGCAGATGCTAGTTGACTATGATCCGGCAAGCAATATTGGCGGCTGGCAATGGGCGGCTTCGACAGGTACCGATGCAGTTCCTTATTTTCGAATTTTCAATCCGACTACGCAATCCGAAAAATTTGATCCAAAAGGAGACTTTATTCGAACGTTTGTACCAGAGTTAAAAGCAATACCAAATAAATTTATCCATCAACCTGAAAAAATGACCGAAGCACAACAAAAAGAATATGGGATTCAGTTAGGTGAAACGTATCCGTTGCCGATAGTGGACCATAAAGAACAACGTAAAAGAGCACTTGCAAAGTATGAATTTAGTAAAGAAAGAGCACAAGAATAGTATTGCGAAAGGACTTACAGTACTGTAAGTCTTTTCTTTTTGTTTAATTCTTGACTTCAAAAAATAGTTCGATTAGAATAATAAATAAGAAGTGACGAAATGTCACTTTTGAAGGAGCGAGTAAAATGCCAACACAAACTTTTTATAATTTAGCCGATGAAAAACGTATGTTGATTGAAGGAAGCTTAATCGATTTGTTCAATGAATTCCATATTAGTCAAGTCAAAGTAGCGCAAGTCGTAGAAACGACTGGAATCTCACGAGCAGCGTTTTATAAATACTTTGTCAATCTAGAGGATGCTCATCGGTATATTGTCCAAAAATTTGCCAATCAGATCCATCATGATATTTTAGATGCAGTCATGGCGACACCAGAAGACATATTCTTTGGTTTGAAAGAATATTTGATAACCAGTCTGACGCTCGATCGTTTGAGCCAAGAATTCAAAGGATTACACTTATTGCTTAAAGGAGAGACGACGACTTTATATAAGCGCACAACAGTCGACGAGAGTAAACACTTCATCGGTCAGTTGATGCGTTTATTAAAACAAAACCAATTTAACATCGAGACGAAAGAAGAAGCACATGCGTTTTTATTCTTTTTAATGGATCTGGTGACAGATTCCATCACTTCAGCGCTCGTCAATGAATGGACTGAAGATGAACTAGTAGCTGATTTTGATTTTCGAACACAATGGTTAATTAAAGGCTTAAGATAAAATTGGAGCGATAAATGATGTTTTTAGCTTTAAACGAAATTCGACATTCAAAACTACGATATAGTTTAGTGATCGGTGTGATGTTTCTGATTGCTTACTTGGTCTTCTTTTTAACAGGCCTATCTTATGGGTTAGCGCAAGAATTTCAAATGTCGATTGATAAATGGCAAGCCGATAATGTTATTTTAACAAGTGTTTCAAATGATAATTTAAATATGTCGATGATTACGCAAAAAGAATTCGATGCTATTAAAGCAAGTGATAAAGCAGGCTTAGTTCAAAAACCAGGTATTTTGGTCAAAGGTAATGATCAAGATGATAAGGTAAACGTTACGTTTTTTGGAATCGACAAAGAGCAGTTTATTGCGCCAAATATTATTGAAGGGAAAATGTTTAGCGAAAAGAATGAAGCAGTGGCCGATGAAAGTGTGAAAAAACAATATAACATCAAACTGGGGGATACAGTCAGTGTAGCTGGGACAGATGAAAAAGTAAAAATCGTTGGATTTACAGATAAAGCAAGTTACTCTGCCTCACCTGTTCTTTATGTATCGTATGCCACAACGACCGATTTAGGTGGTGCACCCACTAAAAATAACGAACAAATATATAATGCAGTTGTGACCAGAGGGACTGTCAAAGATCTACCAAAAGGTTTAGAAAAATTAACGATCGCAACATTTATTAATAAACTGCCAGGATACAACGCACAAGTATTAACATTTAGCTTTATGATTGGCTTTTTAGTCGTGATTGCTGCTGTCGTGATTGGGATTTTCGTGTATGTACTTACGATGCAAAAAATCAATATCTTTGGTGTGATGAAAGCTCAAGGGCTCTCAAGTGCCTATATCGCACGCTCCGTAATTGCCCAAACGTTCTTTTTAGCTGTCGTAGGAGTCGTTGTCGGGTTGCTTGCAACACTAGGTTCTGCATTGTTATTGCCTCAAGCCGTACCATTCCAAGTGAATACGATGTTCTTTGTAGGTATTAGTGTCTTGATGGTGGTCATTGCGATCTTAGGTGCCGTGTTCTCAGTACGCACGATCGTGAAAATCGACCCGTTGAAAGCCATTGGATAAGGAGGAGATTAGATGAAAGCTATTGAATTAAAAAATGTAACCAAATATTTTAAAGACGGCGACGAAACGATCGAAGCCTTGAAACCCACTGATTTTTCGGTTGAAAAAGGCGAGTTTGTTGCAATCATCGGTCCTTCTGGTTCGGGAAAAAGTACCTTTTTAACGATCACTGGAGGCTTGCAATCACCTTCTGAAGGAGAAGTATTGATCAACGGACAACCATTTAGTGATAAAAAAGAAAAGGAACGTGCTAAATTACGATTTGATGAAATTGGTTTTATCTTACAAGCATCAAATCTCGTTCCATTTTTGACGGTCAAACAACAAATGAAGCTTGTGGATAAAGTGACACGGGCAAAATCTAAAATCGATGTTGAACAGTTATTCGAACAATTAGGCGTAGCAAAATTAAAAAATAAATATCCAGAAGAATTATCTGGAGGAGAGCGTCAACGAATCGCGATTATCCGAGCGCTTTACAATGATCCAACGATTATTTTAGCCGATGAACCAACTGCGAGTTTAGATACAGAGAAATCGTATGAAGTGGTTAAAATTTTAGCAAAAGAAACAAAAGAAAAAAATAAAGCAACGATTATGGTTACACATGATATTCGTTTAGTTGATTTTTGTGATAAAGTATACGTGATGAAAGATGGCGTATTGACACAAAAAGATCATGTAAAAGCCGAGGAAGTTTAGGGGGAAATGATGAAAAAACTAGTCAGAGTAAGTATGTCGTATATGATCATTGGATTATTATTTGGGGTTTATTATAGAGAATTGACTAAATGGTTTGATTTTAGTGGGAAAACACAACTAAGTACCCTACACACACATACGTTAGTCTTGGGGATGTTTTTCTTCTTGATTGTGTTATTATTAGAAAAAAATTTCCATATTACAGCACATAAATGGTACAAGCGATTTTATATCACGTACAATATCGGTTTGGGAATCACCTTATTACTTATGTTGATCCACGGAACAATGACCGTGATGGGGATTGAAAGTTCAGCAGCGATCTCAGGTATTGCCGGTCAAGGACATATTATCATGACGATCGGGTTAGGTTTTTTCTTTGCTATATTATTTGGTTCAGTAGAAGAGCATGCGTAGAGCATGTTCTTTTTTTGTCATAAAGGTTCTTTGTCAAACGCACATGAATTCGCAAACTCATTCACCCTGAAGAATGAAAGATAGAATTGTAGTATAATTATGGTGGAAAGGAAAAAAGCCGCCACCATTTTGGAAAAGAATGTTATGCCGATTGTCAAACTGGCTTGCTTTATTTCTCGAGAACCCTGAAATATTGCCAATGAGCATGTGTATAAAAATTTGATTTTATATGAAATAAAGCACTCCTTTCCGAAAATTATGTGAAAGGAGTGTCTTTTTATGGAAATTATTTACGAATGCTGTGCTGGATTAGATATTCATCAAAATAATGTTGTTGCTTGTATTTTACAAGGGCCGCTTACTTCTACCAGACCAAAAAAACATCTACAAAAATTTGATACGACCACCAAAGGATTATTAGCCCTGCATGAATGGCTAACGGATTTTAATTGTGAAATTGTCGCTATGGAAAGTACAGGTATTTATTGGAAACCGATTTGGCACATTCTTCAAGGGAATTTCAACTTAATTCTGGCTAATCCGTATAAAATTAAAAATATTCCTGGTCAAAAAACGGATAAAAAAGATGCAAGTTGGATCGCTAAATTGCTGCGAGTAGATTTGATTCCTAAAAGTTTTGTTCCAGAGGAACCCATACAAGATTTGCGTGAACTAACACGGCTAAGAAAAATGTGGATCGAATCTAGAAATCGGGAAAAGAATCGTGCACACAAAGTTTTGCAGACTGCCGGTATTAAAATAACTTCCTACATGACAGATGTATTCGGATTGTCTGGAAGAAATTTATTAAATCTACTGATTAATGAAGAAGATATTACTGCGGAAAAAGTTGAAGCGGTTGTTTACACTTCTTTAAAATTTAAAGTGCCGGAACTACTGGAAGGACTTACTGGCTTTTTCAGAAATCATCACAAGTTTTTATTGGCGCAAATTTTAGATGTTATTGATATGTATAACAGTAAGATTGATGAATTAGAAACCAAAATAGCTGAATATTTACTTCCTTACCAACAACAGGTTGACAATTTATTAACGATCCCAGGAATTAGTATGGATTCAGCTGCTGTAATTATCTCTGAGTTTGGCATCAATATGAATCAGTTTTCTTCTGCAGAAAGATTAGCCTCATGGGTTGGCCTTTGTCCTGGAAACAACGAAAGCGCTGGGAAAAGACGCTCTACGAGAATTTCAAAGGGAAATACTTATGCAAAGAGGATTTTATGCCAATGTGCCTATTCAGCTTGTAAATCTAAACATCAGAGATTCAAAAATTATTATCAAAGAATCTGTAGAAATCGAGGCTGTAAGCGTGCAACAGTGGCAGTTGCGCATCTTATTACCAGAATGATTTACTATATGCTTATGAGAAATGAAGTCTATCACGAATAGGAACTATTGCTCTTTGAAAATTTTAGACTCTAATTTTTTACAGGGAGGGTAGTTTTTTTTCGTTTTTTTCTTATTTATTTCATACATAAGTGCGGTGAAGCTTTCGTATAAAAATGGTGTTGTTTTGATCAAATCGCACTTTAGGAAATGCTTCGGCATTTCCTTTTTTGCGTTATTAAATGATTTCACAGATATTTTGTTGGATGAGAATACACATCCGAAGGTGACGGAAAGTCCGAAATCCAAAAGCTATTCTTTTGATTACTTTGATAAGATTGTTCTTTCCTTCTAGTTTTCCGTTTGAATAAGGATATTTTAAGGAGTTTGTGATGGCTTCTTCGTGCTTTCTCAGGTAACGAATCGCTTTTTTAAACCCATCGTTCAAGGAATGTGGTAATGATTCAATCAAGTCAAAGAACTCGGTGAAATCTTTTGCATCAAAAGCAGCCAACAGTTCTTGATAGACCTCATAGCTTTGCCGTAGTTGGTCGTCTATAGAAAGCAGGTAATCTAACACCTCAGATTCTGTTAAGTATCTTCTTTGAAAAAGAGGAAACTGCTTGAAGGAGGTGTAGTTTATCTTTGAATTTTTCTTCAAAATTGTTCGCCAATACTTTTTCAATTTTCGGTAGTCTTTTTGAGCTTGTGGATCGCTTTTCTTCAGCGGATTCATTGTCTGAATCCGTTGTTTATTAAAGGCGCGTGTCATTTGTTGGATGATATGAAATCGATCAATGGAGATTCGGGCGTTTGGAAAGACTTCTTTGGTCATCGCATCGTAAGAGGCGTTCATATCCATTACAATATGTGTGACCTGTTTTCTTGCTTTTAAGGTAAACCGCTGAAAGTATGCTCGTAATTTAAAGTTTCGTCGATCATCTAGGATATCAAAGATTTTACCAGTATCTGCATCACTGACAATAAAGCACATCGCTCCTTCACAATCGCTAGTTCCTTTAAATTCATCAATCAGAAGATGCTTAGGAAGGTAAGTTAGCTTTTTACGAGGCTCTTCAAAGAAACTATCTAAGACCCGCTCAACGGTTTTTGTGGAAACGAAGTATCGTTTGGCGATATCTTGCATTGAAATCTTTTTCTTCAAATCCACAGCTATTGCAAATTTTAAAGCTTGTGAGATGTAACAATTCTCCGCTACATAATAGGTTTTGGCAGAAAACGTATGGTGACACTGGGTACAACGAAAACGCTGTTTATATAGATGAAGGTAAGTAGGTACTTCTTGATAAGGAATCAATTGGATCCAACTATCTTGGTAGGCATGACGAATAATTGAATCAAAGCCACAATATTCACAACGATTCACTTCTCCAGTTAATAAGCCGGTAAATACATTGGCCATCCGGCCATGAACAATCTCTTTACTAATCGCGTCTTTAGAGAAAGTAATGTGAGAATCCTTGATATTCAGGATTTGTTTGATTGATTTACTTGTATTTTCATCAGTACATTTGATATTCTTAGCTATGGACATTTGGTTATCCTCCTATGATTGGGTTTGGCGATTTAATTATAGGGCAACCAAATGTCTTTTTGTTATAAAAAAATATTTGGTGTCCTTACTCGGTTGAGAGTAACAACACAAAATATCATAGAACCTAAAAGTAACGTGTTATTTAATTAGTAGAAAAAAGCGCTTGAATTTGAGCGAAAATCTAGGCATGAAAATGGAGATATGCTACACTTTGCTTATCAAGTGATAAGGGGGAGAAAGGCATGTCACAATTTTTCAAATTATTTTTAACAAGTGCGATTGTCTTTTTGATTTTTGACTTATTTTGGTTGTTGGTGGTATCGAAAAAAATGTATCAACATTTTATTGGACAACTAATGGGAGAAGTAAAATTGGCTCCAGCAGTGATTTTTTATGTGCTTTATGTGATAGGTGTTGTCTTTTTCGTATTATTACCAGGAGTCGAAAAACAGAGTATTCTTTATACAATCGGTGCGGGAGCATTATTTGGGTTGATTTGTTACGCAACGTACGATTTGACAAATTTAGCCACGCTTAAAGATTGGCCAGTGAAGATGACGATTATCGACCTTGCTTGGGGGACTGGTGTAACCGCTGTGACGTCGGCAATTGTTTATATGATCCAAGCGAATTTTTTTAAGGGAATGTGAATGAAATGAAAGAATCAGAAGGAACCAAGTTACTCGAAGGTTTTTTGAATGGGGCTAAAGAAGTTGTCAATCAAAAACAAGAATTGAATCGAATCAATGTATTTCCTGTAGCTGATGGAGATACTGGGAGTAACTTGGCTGCTTTGATGCAAACGATCTTAGACCAAGTTTCCATACAAACAAACAGCATCAAAGATGGATTGAACCAATTATCAGAAGCGGCAATGATGGGTGCTAGAGGAAATTCGGGTATGATCTTTGCTCAATATTTTTATGGGTTAAGTACTAGCTATGATGATGCACTCGTAGCAGAAAAAGCACTTGTTTATGCAGCACAAGAAGCGTCAAAAAAAGCATATCAAGCTGTCTTGGAACCAAAAGAAGGTACGATTTTATCAGTTATGCATGTGTGGTCAGAACATCTCGTTGAGCAGATCGAACACGGAAATACCCTGATTGAGGCGTTGACGGTTGCAAAAAGACAGACTAAAGCAGCGTTGGAACAGACACAGTTCCAAATGGCTGTATTGAAAAAGAATAAATTAGTCGATGCAGGTGCAAAAGGATTTTATTATTTTATTGCCGGTCTAACCGAATATTTTTGTAATGGGGATGTCTCTCACTATGAAAAGATGCAAGTAGATCAACAGGAAGCAATCGAAGAACATTTTCTAAGCGAGGCACCTAGATATCGTTATTGTTCAGAATTTTTAGTCAAACAGTTGACGATAGAATTTGACACATTTAAAGCACAACTGGCACACTATGGTGATTCTTTGGTTTTGATTGGTGATCAAACACAAGTAAAGATACATATCCACACTAGTGAACCTGCACGATTGATGTCTTATTTAGTATCTAATGGTCAAGTGACGTATCAAAAAGTCGACGATATGCAATTGCAATATCAAATTGGACAAAACGCAAAAGCAAAAATTGCGATTGTAACCGATTCGATCGCAGACTTACCAAAAGATTTTAGCTTGGAACATCAAGTACATGTGTTACCGATGAATCTTTTACTAGATGAAGAAACATTTTTAGACAAATTGACTATCGAACCAGATTATTTACAGCAACGACTAAAAATAGCTAAAAGTATGAGTACTGCGCAACCGAATATAAAAACGGTCGATACCTTGCTTTCGTTTTTAGAAGGGAAATATGATCATGTATTGGTTATCAGTGTAGCGGCTAAATTAAGTGGAACGTATCAATTGATCACCCAACGCATAAAAGAAAAACAGCTCTCTTCTAACTGGATTCAAGTAATCGATTCGAAGCTCAATTCGATTGCCCAAGGATTACTTGTCAAACGAGCCGTAGAGTTAGTTGAGGCAGATAAATCATTTGAAACAGTCGTGAATGAATTGCAGTCCTTGCGTGAACGTATTTTTATATATGTAGCAGTAGCGGATTTAGATCCGATGATTCAATCTGGCAGAATTCCCCAATTCTTAGGAAAAATCGCTCAAAAAGCCTCTGTTCATCCAATCGTCAGTCTAAATGAAGAAGGCGATGGCAAGTTGATTGGCGCTTCTTTGAGTCAAAAACAAAGTTTGAAAAAAATCACAAAAAAGGTCAGCGGATTTGCTAACAAACAGCGTTTAGAAGCAGTTTATGTCACACATGTGTTTAATGAACAAGCAGCACTTGATTGGAAAACGAGCTTAAACGCACGAGCGATACCAGTCGATGCGATCGTAGAAAGCTCAGCAGCGATTGCGATCAGTGCGGGACAATCAAGTTTAGCGATTGCCGGGGTATTAAAGGAGGAAGAAAAATGATGTATGGGATTGTTGCATTTGCATTACTCATCTATTTTATTTGTTGGTTTATTATTTCAAAAGGTAAACGCAAGTATTCGTTAGTCGATATTGCTTGGGGTGGGGGGTTCGTTGTAGTAGCCTGGGTCGGTTTGATTGCTACAGATTTGATTACATTACAACAATTAGCCATTTTAGTACTCGTGACATTATGGGGTGGAAGATTATTTACCCATCTTGCTCGTCGCAATTGGAACAAGCCAGAAGACTATCGCTATGTGAACATGCGTAAACGCTGGGGGACAAAATATGTCGATATCAAAGCGTTCTTAAATGTATTCGTCTTGCAAGGCGTATTATTATTTATTATTGCGCTACCGATCACGTATACATTTGCTAACCCAAATGAATCCATGATGTGGTGGCAATGGCTTGGCGTTTTGATTTGGTTGATTGGCTTTATTTTTGAAGTTGGCGGCGATCGTCAATTAGAACAGTTCAAAAAAAATCCACAGAATAAAGGCAAATTACTAACAAGTGGTTTTTGGTCGGTAACACGTCATCCAAATTACTTTGGTGAAGCCGTTTGTTGGTGGGGTGTATTTTTAGTTGCGCTGACAAGTTGGTCGACATTATGGCTGATTTTAAGTCCAATCTGTATTACATTGTTGTTATTATTTGTTTCAGGAGTTCCATTATTAGAAAAGAAATACCATTATCGTCAAGACTTTAAAGAATATGCAGCACATACTGCAAAATTCTTTCCAATTATTGGGAAAAAAGGGCTATAAGTTTAGCCTTTTTTTTCTACCAAAAAGGGGGAAAATCGATGTTTTTAGCATTAAATGAAATCAAACATTCTAAATTACGTTACACATTAGTCATTGGTGTGATGTTTTTAATTGCCTATCTGGTCTTTTTTTTGACAGGATTAGCTTACGGATTAGCCCAAGAAAATCGAATGGGAATCGATAAATGGCAAGCAGATAATATTTTATTATCCAGTGAAGCCAATGATAATTTGAATATGTCGATGATCGATCCTAAAGATTTTGATAAGGTTGATGTCAAAGACAAGGCTGAATTGTCACAACTTTCTGGTATCGTCTATCGTGAAGGGGATAAATCAGAAAAAGAAAATGTCAGTTTCTTTGGAATCAATCCAGATCAGTTTATTACTCCAGAAGTTACAGAAGGAAAATTATTTACAAAAGATAATGAGGTCGTTGCCGATGAAAGTTTAAAAATCAATGCAGGGTATAAAATCGGCGATACGATCATCTTAGCAACAAATGAAGAAGAATTAACTATCACAGGATTTACAAAAAATGCAAAATTTAATGTGGCACCAATCCTGTACACAACGCTAGATACGGTCCACAAACTAAAATACGGTGAACGTGCGCAAATGCAACCGATGAAATTAAATGCCATTGTGACAAAAGGGAAACTAACGGATGTACCAAGTAGTTTACAACGTTTAACGATTTCAACATTTATCAATAAACTTCCGGGATATAATGCCCAAGTGTTGACTTTTGGTTTTATGATCGGCTTTTTAGTCGTCATCGCTGCAGTAGTTATTGGGATCTTCATCTATGTTTTAACGATGCAAAAAACGGCGATTTTTGGTGTGATGAAAGCCCAAGGAATCTCTAGTAGTTACATTGCCCGCTCTGTTATTGCCCAAACGTTCTTTTTAGCGGTTGTGGGTGTTGGGATCGGGTTGCTTGCTACGATCGGCTCAGGACTTGTATTGCCAGAAGCGGTACCGTTTCAAAGTAATGCGTTATTTTTTGCCGCAGTCAGTATTATGATGGTTGTCGTTGCAATCATTGGAGCCTTTTTCTCAGTTCGTACTATTGTCAAAATCGATCCATTAAAAGCCATTAGTTAGGAGGAAAATAGATGAGCGCGATAGAAATGAAACACGTGACCAAGCAATTTCAGGATGGTGATGAGACGATTCATGCGTTAAAAGAAACGAATTTTTCAGTAGATAAAGGAGAATTTGTAGCTATTATTGGACCATCGGGATCTGGAAAAAGTACATTTTTAACCATTATCGGAGGCTTACAGAGTCCAACTTCAGGTGAAGTTTTGATCAACGGCCAACCATTTAGTCAGAAAAAAGAAAAACAACGAGCGGCTTTACGTTTTAAAGAAATCGGCTTTATTTTACAAGCATCAAATTTTGTTCCATTTTTGACCGTCAAAGATCAATTGAAATTAGTCGATAAAGTCACGAAACAAAAAGCACGGTCAGTTGGAACAGAATTATTTACTCAACTAGGCGTCGAAAAATTAGTTTCAAAATATCCAGAAGAGCTTTCAGGAGGAGAACGTCAACGAATCGCTATCATCCGTGCTTTATATCATGATCCTACGATTATTTTAGCTGATGAGCCCACTGCAAGTTTAGATACGGAAAAAGCCTATGAAGTGGTCAAAATTTTAGCAAAAGAAACGAAAGAAAAACAAAAAGCGACGATCATGGTCACGCATGACCTCCGTTTAGTCGACTATTGTGATAAAGTATATATAATGAAAGAAATAGCTTTTTAGTTATTAATAATAAATTTATTATCGTTAGAAGTTTCATCTTTAGAAAAGTTTGGACCAATTTTTCGTCTAATAATCTTTGCTTTTCCGGTACCAACAACCTTTCCGTCTTTAACAGTCTTCATTGTTAACTCATCTTGAAAAAATGAACTATTAGGAGAATTATTCGAGGACCGCTTCGGATCATCCATGGAAAGATTCTTCTTTAAAGTAGTTTGATTGTAGATTATGCTTAAAGACAAAATTAGGGAGACGGTAAGAATAGAAAAAACAGTTACTTTCTTTTTTTTCATAGTAGGTACCCCCTATTTCATTGGCGTGGATAATAGAGCTGAAGATTGCTTGTACATTGTGCCTGAGTAGTATCCAGTGTTTCGATATTGTTTGTAAATTTTCAATCTTCCTGCATAATGATCGTAAATCCATTTTCCTTTAAGTCCGTCGTAGTAGTTTTTTACGTCAGCTGTTACATTGATATAGGTAGGCATTGGTTTTAGTGGATCTGCTCCCCAGTCAATATAAGTATACGAACTTACATAGTATGATGAGGGATTAGATCGTAATCTAGAATCTGGTTCTGGTAGTAAAGTATTATCAATCAAAGTGTCACTGTTACTCTGATTTTATCTGGTGAATCCGTTGATCCGTTAGAATCAACAGTAAAATTACCAGTTAGACCTGAAATATCTGAATTTTCAGCAGCAGAGGCTACAATTTGTCCAGTCCCGCAGAGAAGACAAGTCATAGCTAAAATACCAATAATTACTTTTTTCATGACAAAATACTTTCAGAATGTTTTTACTATTTGAAATTTTGCTATAATTTTTTGTGGTCAATTTCACTAGATAGTACTAGAAACTTCATGTTAAACTTTTAAAATCTTGTATATTTTATCGTATTCTTGGAATCTTACCAGCATAATGGCAATTATATCCGCCGTGAGTCCCTCCGCTTTGAACAGATTTTAATGGAATATTTCCTGCATATAACCATATCTTACCAGACATATTTTTTGAAACCTCACGATATACTTGGGATGGGTAATTCGAAGTGTAGTACGTGATAGTAGTAGAGGTTGATAAATAATATCCTCCAACTGCTCTCGTAAGATTTCCGTCAGGTTGTTCGATAATTTGATTGACTACAAAGTCGACACCTTCAGTACCAACATAATCTTTCAATACTAGGAAGCTTCCATCAGATAATTCAATTCTTGTATCTGTAGAACTAACTGAATCACTTTCTTCTGTCGCAGCAGAAACAATTAGCGGGGTGTAAATCCCACTACCAACGAATAAGCTCAAAGCAAGTACTGAACCAAACATAATTTTTTTCATAGCAATTCTCCATTCATTTAAGAGGACTCAATGCTAATACTGCGTGAGTAACTTAGCAACTTTTTGCTTGATATGTTTTGTAACTAAGGCTGATTTTATTCTGCTACATACTGTAGCAACCTTGATATAGCAAGGTTGCTTAGTCGATACTCCAAATCTTATTTTGTTCAAAATCATCGAATGTTTTGTTTGGCGAACCAAACTCTCCATTAACAACCACTATATTTTTCAATCTGTTTAGCTCATTATTGCTGTGTTCTGAAAGATTAATTTCTATGTTTTCTGATTGCTTTTTATTGCCCTTTTCGAAATTAGCTAATAATGAAATATATAAAGTATCATTTTCAATTGCTTCAGTATAACCCTGATATTTGAGACCTTGAGGAACATCAAAGGATAGCTCAATTTGCTCTGTATTGGTTAATTCGTCTGGGATACTAGCTGCGGTTACTATGTTGGGAGACATGTAGGTTATCTTTTGCTCTTTGTATCTTTGACCTGCTAGAAAAGAGATAGGAATGCAAATGATTAATACTAGTGCGATTATCCATTTTAAATTTCTACCCTTCCTAATATTTTTGCTTAAATCTTTTGTCATGGTGTTGTCCTCCCTTAATAAAGTATCAAGAGAAATTTCGAAAAGATCGCTTAGTCGAACAAGAGATTCTAAGTCTGGGTAAGTTCGCCCTACTTCCCAACTTGAAATTGTAGACCTAGAAACTTGTAGTTGAGAAGCAACATAGTCTTGTGTCCATTTCCGTTGTATTCTTGCTTCTTTTAGCTTAACTCCAATCTTCATGTAAAATCCCTCCTGAACTTTATTATCACTGGATGAACATTATAATCCTAGCGCTGAAATTAAGAATTCATCATATAATGTGCGACAAATCTACACAAATGATTTTTTCTTTATTATTATGACATTTTGTTCCGATTAGATAGTTCTTCTGCTTACTATAACTCTATCCTAGATGATTTAAATTGAACAGAATAATTCTGATTTTCCAGTAATCTGTTTTTACTTTTAGTTATTATAAAATTAACAGACACGAATTATCAAAACGGTTGTAAATTATCAAATGCGGTGATAAAATTTGCTTATCATGATAAAACGGTAGGTGAGTTAGATTGAACGAAAAAAAAATCTATAAAGTATTTGAAAAGATTGCATTGCCAGTTCAACTAAAAAATGTAGTTGTTAATTTGCCTATAGCTTTTGAGTATCGATATGATTATCTAGAAATGACGATTTTAAATGAAAACAAACAATTTGTATTAGTTAAAGAAAAAAGGACAGGGTCGATTGAATCATTTATAAACCAGGCGGATAAAATAGGTGAAATTATCGGACAAAAGATTATTTTAGTATTTACGGAGATACCTGAAAAAACTAGAACATTATTGTTAAAAGCTCGAATTCCTTTTGTGGATTATAAGGGGAATTTGTTTATCCCGGATCTTGGAATGTCCCTTAAGAGAATTCAAAATATAGAGCTAGGCTTAAAAGATAAATTATCTCCTAGTGAACAAGCAGTACTTATAAGTATTTTACTTAGAACAGGAAAAGGATTTACACCAAATGAAATAAGTGAAATAACCGGCGTATCTATTCCGACCGTCTATCGAGGTTTAAAAAAATTTAGTTCGTTTAAATGGATTGAATCAGAATATGGAAGTTATTCGTTCTTACTTTCCAAAAATGACGTTTTTGAAAAAGCTGCTTCTTTTTTTACAAACCCTAAAAAGCAAAGTGTATATTTGAAGCACAAAGATATTAATCAATTAAGTGAAATAGAGACAACCAATACTAGGTTAAAAGTTGCTGGACTACCGGCATTGAGTAGAATATCAAATTTAGCAAATACCGAGGAAGTATATGCCACTTCACTAAAAGTGTTTAAGGAGTCAATTGAAGATTCAATAATGAGTAACAAGGAAGTATTTGAAGTGAATATTGGTAATAGGGTTGAACTAGAATTATGGAGTTATTCCCCATTTTCCCTTAGTAATGATCGATTCGTTGATCCAATATCGTTGTATTTTAGCCTTAAAGATAGCGATGATCCAAGGATTGAGATGGAACTGGATGAACTACTTTACAAAATAAAACAAAGTTTGGAGTAATTGAGATGCCGTTAAATAGTAATGAAAACTTTCTAGAAGCCTTTAAAGATTATTCGGATCGTTATGTGATAATTGGTGGTACCGCTACATCACTTGTTTTACATCAAAATGGATTGAATAGTCGTTCAACAAAAGATTATGACTTAGTGGTTATCGAAGAAAAGAAGGATCGGTTGTTTTATCAGGCATTTGTTGACTTTATTTATGCGGGTGGGTACACACCAAATAAAATGGATGAGAAGGGAAAACTATATCGCTTTAAAACAGATAATCCAGATTATCCAGCAATTATAGAGCTATTTTGTGTAACGCCAAATTGGTTCAGTAGTACATTAAGAACTGCTCCGGTACATTTTGATGAGGATATGAGTTTATCTGCACTATTACTTGATAAAGATTATTATGATCTTCTCGTAAAAGGAAAAATTATTGTAGATGGTTATTCAGTGCTGGATAGTAAATATCTTATTGTGTTTAAAGCAAAAGCCTGGTTGGACTTAACTAAAAAACGTGAACAGGGAACCATGCGAGTGGATAGTAGAAACATCAAAAAGCATTTAAACGATATAGCAAGACTATTAGGTTCTTTGAAAAATCTCGATTCGTTGCCCCTTAATGAACGTGTGCAAGAAGACATGCTGGAGTTCTTAGATGAATTACAGACACGAATAAATGAAATTCCTCAAAATGAGGATATTCCTTTTGATAAAACGCAGACATACGAGATGTTAACTGTATTGTTGCAATCTAAATAATAATCCCACCCTCAAAGGATTTATTATAGCTTTAATTACTTTAAACTACTATGTAATCAAAAAGGAGTAATTTTATACAGAAAAAATTGATATGAAGTCGCTTTGTATCAGCATTTTATTAGTAAGCAACCTCTAAGTAGTCATAGGGTATGAATGATGACAAACATTATATAAAATACACCACAAAAATTGAGCGAGAAAAACTTCGAGATACTGCTTTGGCATACTCAGCATTAGATGCAGCAATGCCTTCCAAAGATACGATGAAATTAGTAGAAGAATATGTAGATGGAAATATTGAAATTATTGAGATATTAAAAATAGTCATTGAGAAATATCGCTCGTCTGAATTTGAACGCGAATGAGATATGATGTTGTTCACGGTGACAGTAGATATTCCTAGGTACGATATGTCAAATATAAATAATTGTTGATTTGTTATTTATATTGAGTAGTCTTGTTCTGGTTTGCGTATTTTTTTGATGTACGTTTTGATGTACGAGTTGCTTGAAATCAGTTGAAATTGATTGATATAAAGATTTTTAAAAAATCTATAAAACCCTTTAGATTAAACGATAAACAATCGATTTGTGTTATTTATAAGCAAAACCAGGTCTTAAAAAAGCTCGTAAAGCATCTCAATTCTCTAAGCGTTAAAAACAGCTTCATATCAGTACTTTCAGGCGTTTCGCAATTCACTTTGCGAAGCGTCTTTTTTTGAGTTGACACCATTGTTGACACCATTCCGGTCTGACTCTTTTTGAGACAATTTACGATAGGCAATTTCACCAATGGGCATTTGAATCACATTTGGTGTATTTACATAAGTTCTTGTGATATTGGTATCGCTGTGAGTCAATGCTTCAGAAATCTGTTCTAGAGCGACACCAGCTTGTTTGGCTAAAGTTGCCCCAGTATGCCGTAACTTGTGTGGAGTCGCATGGGTAAGGTTCTTATGTCGTCGCTCAATGGATTTCATACGGTAGTTCAAATAATCTGTATGAAGTCTTTGATTGATATTCCCTTTATCATCAAAGAAGGTAAAGAGTAGCTGTTCTTCGGTTTGTTCGATTTCAAATTGAGATAGTACTTCTTTTTGTTGGACTTTCCACTGCTGAAGTAATTGCTTTAGTTCATTTGGAATATGGAAAATTGTCGTTTTATTCCCTTTAGTACTTTTTTCATTGCCGAATTTATCTAAGGCTTTGCCAATCGTAATCTGGGAAGTAGTGAAATTCACGTTCTTCCATTTGATAGCGTAAGTTTCTGATTTTCGATCAGATAAAAAGAAGGTAGTCAGAAATAATACATAGTCCTGTAAAGTCAATTGCCCACTTTCATAATCACTTTGGACGGCAGTTAACCATTCTTGAAGTTGTTCAAAGGAGAGGTATAAATCTTCTTCTTTTTTTGTTTCTTGCAATTGGTTTTTCTTAGTAGCGTTAATTCGTTTAAGCGATTTTTCTAGTTTATTTCGTTCGATGTATTCAAGTTCTTCCGCCCAATCGAAAATAGAATTCACGTAGCTACGTAGTATTTTGAAGTTTGCGTATTCGGCAGCCTTTTGTGTCATGATTTTTAGAACGAAAGCTTTATTTTGATTCAAATAGTTCAATGTGTATTTCCCAAACATTGGTAAGATGTGAAGTCGAAAAATATCTTTTGTATTCGCAATTGTCACAGGAGTAGGAGACTTCGTGTTTCGAGAAGTTAAACCAGCTGTATAAGCATCGATCCAGATATCTTCATAGAAAGCTTTGAACAGTGCTTCACCACCTAGTTCAAAAGCATTCTTTTCTTTGTTTTCCCGTAGCTCTTTAATCTTGGCATAAAAATCAATTTCTGCTGCTTTTGCCTCCTTTCTAGTTTTGAAAGTTTTGGAATAAAGTTTGTTTACGCCTATCATCTCTTGAATATCTTGTGGATAGTAAAGCCGTAAACGGTAAGTCTCATTTTCTGTTTTGCTAATTGCCATAGTATTTCCCTCCGAATTTGCGAGCCGAAATCAAATACTACATGGAGTATAACGATGTCGGAATTATTTTGCTAGGCTTGCTAGCCATTGATCAATGGCGATACGGTCAAATCTATTTGATCCGTGGATTTGAATGAAGGGCAAGCCATCTTTAATCCAGCCATCTAACGTATTATTGGAAACTTGTAGATAGTTACAAGTTTGTTTTTTATTCATATAGCGGTGTTGCAGGTTTTCCTGTGTCTTAATTTTTTCGATTTCAGTTGTGATTAAATCAGATAGTTGAGTAGAAATGATGCCCATCTGGTCATCACTGAGTAAAATTTTCATTTCGGTCATATTCTCACTTCCTTTGAATTTTGCGTAGGGAATAATGAATTATTTTTTTATCTTGGTATAACGAACAATGCTTTCTTGAAAATCCATCACTTGTTCTGGATTCCCATCTTCATTAACAGCACTGTAAAATATTGGACGTCTTACAAGATACTCATTGGTATAAAGCACGTCTTGATTTGTGGTATCAAAAGGTTGATCCACGAGTTGTTTTTTGACACTAGGTATTTTGAGATTCTGAGATTTGAAGAACGCTTTTTTCTTATGCTCTTTCATATCCAAGTCCTTATCAAAATATTTACTGATATAGCGTCCACGATTTTCGATACTATCCACATCAATCTTGTTGATTTTGACAAATCCATGTCCCCAGATGGTTGTAAGGCGATTGAAGGAGATAAAAGGAAAGTCAAACAGGATAATGTGATAATGGATGGCGCCTCGTTCTTGTTTTTCCCACGTGGCAAGGTATTTTAGCTTAGATTTTTTTGTGTGATAGAGTTCGTAGTTTAGTCGTTTGATAAATTTATTAAATTCATTATTCGCATAGGCAATGTCTTGAATGTTTTCTCTGAAAGTGAGAGTTAAAAATTTTGTCTGATTGTCAAAGTTCATATCCACGAGTCGAGCAATTTCAAATCGCATATTTTGATAGTGTTTTTGTTTTCGTTTTAAGCTGTCGTATTGTCCTTGAGCAGATAATTCATCATAGTTTTTTCTCTTATCAGTGATGGTGTTTTCTTCTTCATAAAGCCAAGCTAATTCTTTTTTTCGTTTTGGATTGGTTTCATTTTTGTCTGATTTTTGTTTAGGAGTAATGATTGCTTCATAATCATAAATTTCAAGGTACGTGGGAGTTTCAATGATTTTCTGATTATAAGCCTTCAAAAATCATCACTCCTTGTTGTTTATTCAATTGTCAATGATCCGTTTATTTTCTCTAGATGTTGTTCTATAAATCAAGTTAAGGGGAAGTCCTGCAAAGCAGTCCTTCCAGCCTATGGGTTTATTGGGCGGTCTTAACGGACAGAAGCGGCTCTATGGCGCTGCCTCGCCGTTTCGTCCTAACCACCCAACAAACCCATAGGAAAATTAGTTTTGCGTAGTAGGGCCTTGTTTTTTCGGAATCAAAGTTGTCGCATCTGCCGTGGCTGATAAGCCGTAACTAACGAATTGACCATTTGAGCGTCCCCAAGGTGCAATTACTAAATTGGTAAATGTAACCATGGCTAAACCTTGTTGAGTAAGCTCTTCTGGAGTAATCACAGGAGTTTCAGATTTGACTTTGACGCTGATTTTTTCGTAGCGGAGTTTTGGTAGGATACATTCATAACTCCAACCTAAAATTTCTCCGTCTTTTTGCCAGCGAGTGACGTTGACGACTTGGTATTCTTTTTCGAGTTTTTCTTTTGGTAAAGTGAGATCATTGATTTTAATTGGCATAATAGCCCTCCTTTTTGGATATACGATAATTTATACGATTGGTTTAAAAAAATATAGATGGCCATCTATGATTTGTATTTTATACGTTTGTTTATACGAAGTCAAGAGATTTAGCAAAAAAACATATACGAAATTTTATACGAGTGATATAATAGAAAAAAATGACAAGGAGGAAGTAAACTATGTTTGGTTTATTACAACCTGATAAAGTGAAGGTAGGACAACGAATTAAGGAAATCAAAGAGAGTATGGATCTGTCCTTTACGGAGTTGGGCAACCGCTTGGGGATAAAAAAACCAACGATTAGTTCCTATGTTCAAGGCTATGCGTTGGCACCTGAAAATGTGATTAATCAATTATCGAGTATTAGTGGGAAACCGGTAGGTTGGTTTTATTTTGGAAATATTGAAGAATATATTGCAGACTACTTGAAGTTAAAAGGGCAGGGTAAATTGGTAAAAGCTTATCCTGAAGTGGTGAATGAAATCAGAGAAGAGTTTTTTACTGGTGAGTTTAAAAATCCAGGATGGGAAAATGAAGTTGGCTATCCAATGGAAGAATTTATTGATGATTGCTTTGCCGATATTTTGCCAAAGATTATGATGCGCTATGTATCAGATATCGTGAATGAACAAGTTGTCAATTCAAATAAATTGAAAGAGCTAACCGATAAAGAAAAAGAAGAGACAGCAATGATTATTGCATCGGATACGAATGACTTTATTGAAATGAGCGGCGAAATAAAGTTTGGCGAAAAAGACAAAATCATTAAAATGGTAAAGAATTCGATAGATAGTCTTGCGGGAAAAGGAAGTATTGAATTTTCAGAAGAATATTTGATTGGAAAATTAATCAATGTGTTAGATGACGATAAAGCCACGGAAAGGATGATTTCTGATCTATCACAAGATCTGATGGCTAAGCCATTTTGTACTCTGTTTGGTGGAGAAGAATTGGTACGGATATTTCAGTCTATACGACCAAAGTTAATGAAATTGTACGTAGAGAAGACACCGGATGAGATTTCTGAGTGGTTTGATAGATAAATAGCACTTCTATTTCTGTGCTTCAAAAAGTATGTAAAGATATGAGTGGAAAAATTTTAAAAGGGAGAATAAATATGTGGCGAGATAGTGAAACTGAGATAGATTATCTGAATTTTGGTTACTTAACAGAGTTGTTAACAGAATTAATAGATAATAAAAAATTACTTCCAGCAACTATTGGAGTTTATGGTGACTGGGGTTCAGGAAAATCTAGTCTAATTAAAATGGCTATTAAAAATTTAACGGAAAAGAGAAGCAGCGAAAAGATTGATGTCTTAAACTTTAATGGTTGGATGTTCGAGGGCTATGAAGATGCCAAATCTGTTCTTTTAGAAAGTATTTTAGATACTATTAGCGCTCGTGAAGGATTGAGTAAAAAAGCCACTGAGATTCTTAAGGGATTATATAGAAGTGTCGATAAAATAAAATTGTTCAAAAAAGGTGCAGCTATTACGGCAGATGTTCTAGCAACAGGAGGTATTGGTACTGTAATTGGGGAGACGGTTAAGCAATTAACTACTTTGAGTAATCAAGAAATCTCTGAAAGTCAATTAGAAAAGGTGACTAATCATGTTAGGGACGAGTTAAACCATAATGAATTACGGAAGGATTTAAAAAAATTCCAAGCGGAGTTCGCTGAACTTCTTTTAGCAAGTAAAATTGAGAAATTAGTAGTTTTTATTGATGAACTTGACCGATGTAGTCCTGATACGATTATTGAAACCTTAGAAGCGATGAGACTTTTTGTTTTTACTGGAAATACGGTTTTTATAATCGGTGCAGATGAACGACATATTTCATATTCAGTTGAAAGAAAGTTTGCTGAAATAGAAGGAAGACAAATTGATATTGGTCAAGAGTACCTTGAAAAACTTGTACAATACCCTATTAAAATTCCGCAATTAAATGCGAAAGAAGTCGAATACTATATCTTCTGTTTACTTTTGGAAGATTCTTTCGAAGATGAAGGTTTATCAGGATCAATATTCATCCAAATTAACACCGAGAGAATAGAAAAAAGGCTTAAGTTTGAATTACAGAAGGCTTTATCGGGGTATTCTGAAGAGGAATACTTCGACGAATTAAAAGAAGTGTATACTATTGCTCTTCAATTATCTAGACTGTTAGCAGTAGGGCTTAATGGAAATCCAAGACAATGTAAAAGATTTTTGAATACTATGAAAATGCGTGAAATTATGGCTAAATCTTATGGCATTGAATTAGATAGAAAAATATTAACAAAAATTATGCTTCTAGAATATTTTAAACCAGCAGCATACGAGCAAATAAGTATTCTTTCAAACAAATCCGAAACAGGCATTGTTGAAGAATTAGAGGATTTGGAAAAGGATATACGTAGTCCACAAAATCCACTAAATACTTTTTTCCAAGATGAGTGGGGAAAAAATTGGTTAACAATAACACCGTCATTAAAGGAGGCTGATTTACGAGAGTATTTGTTCTTCACTCGTGACACACAAAAAAATCAAGCTAGTATTGGTACTCTTAAACTTAGTAAAAATGGTCAAACAATATTGAAATTCTTGCAATCAAAGGGATCGGCTAGTCTAAATTCCGCAATCGAAAAAAAAGACACTATTCAAAGATTTGATAAGGTAGAAATTGCCAGAATTTTGTCGGACAATCTATCAAGTAGTAAGGATATGTATAGTTCTAAAGATTTTCAAAATCTTTTTGAGTGGATTTCTAATAATGCAGATGTACTGGATGAAACGATTTATTTTCTTAACTCACTAAGCGGTAAAAAAATTCCAAGTGCAGCGGGTGTATTATTTCAGAATTATCTTGGGCAAGATAATAATGATAAAAAATTAGTAGATTTGATAGACAAATGGCGAGGTCAGAATAGTAATCTGGAAAATATTCTAAAAAAACAGGGGTGAATTAAATGGGAACATCTTCGTCATTTGGTGGTCCAAGCAAGAATCCACTTTTACCGGATGATTACAATGATAATAGTTGGAAAAATGCAAAGACGGAATTTGGAAAATATATGAACAATTCAGGTGGAGATCCGTCTTCACTGTTTGGAAAATACGTAAAAGCCAGTGGTGGAGCGAAAGCTTTGGCGAACTCGTCAATCGGTGGTAAAGCAGGATTTTCTGGAATTAATGATTTCATAGCTCAAGTTAATGATATCGGGCTAAAGGCTACATTAGATTCATTTCGCCTTTTATCCGAAGGGAAAACTTTGGATGAAGCTCTTTCGGAATTGGCTGGAATTATTGCTCCAATAGGTAAGTCAAAGGAAGAAGCTGTAGCACGAAAAGCAACAATTGATACCATGATGACATTCTATGACATGATTGATGAACAGAATCTTGATATTGAAGAAGCAAATAGCATATCGAGCGAATTTATTGATGATTTACTTTGTGAGTATCTAAAAAATTATATAACGGGTCTCTTATTGAAAGACCTTGGTTATGGTGTTGAAAAATATGTTGAAGATCCTGAGATGCTATCTCTAAAGGAGCAGGAATTGAGAGATTTTGTTGACAGTAAAATTTATGTAATGTTGAAGAATTCGCAGCTTAATCAACCAACTGATAAAATTATTGACACCGTTTTTGAAGGGGTAATGGAAATAATAGGTGGAAACTATGAATAAAAATATCTCAAATATCAGTTGTTCTTCTTTAGCGTTTACCGTGAATCTAGACTCTCCAGAAGATTTTCGTGATACTTTCTTTAGCAGAAGTAATAATAGATTTTTCTCAGTACTGGATGATGCTAGAATTGATCTTTTATCAATTTCCAATTTTATATACGCAGCCGACCGTAGAATTCCTCGTTCAAGTGCCAAAGATGGATGGACTAGAGAAATTAATATGACCATTTATGTATTATTACTTGAAAAATGGAAAGTAGCTCAAAAAGTTCTAGAAGAAATGCTCTCTTTTCTTACTGGTGACACTTGGACAATAATTTTTAAAAAAAGAGAATATAGTGAAAATGAGATAAAACTTCGTAAGATGGATTTTTATATGGATGATGAGGGAATCGGAAAAAATGTTTGTATGTTTTCTGGTGGATTAGATTCTTTTATTGGTGCTATTGATATGCTGACTTCCGACAATGAGTTTTCTCCTATTTTTGTTAGTCATTATGGGGGTGGGAGCAAAGGAACCAAGGACTATCAACAGGTTCTTCAAACAAAGCTCATAGAAAAATTTGAAAAACTCTCCGATTGCAATTTTGTATCGTTTTATGCAACTGCAATGAAATCATTAACAGGATTGGATGAACCTACAACTAGAAGTCGATCATTTATGTTTTTCTCTCATGCTATTGCTCTGACACATAGTGGCGGACAATTAATAATTCCTGAAAATGGATTTGTATCGTTAAATGTACCATTATTTGAATCGAGAAATGGCAGTAGTAGTACAAGAACAACGCATCCTTACTATATGAACTTATTTAGAAAAATTCTTGAATTTGTGGGAATTAATATTTCGATAGTAAATCCGTACCAGTTATTAACTAAAGGAGAGATGGTCCAGCAATGTCTAGATCAGTCTTTTTTAAATCAGAATCTTGCCAATACCATGTCTTGTTCTCATCCTGAACAAGCAAGATGGAGTGGATTCTCAGAACCTATTCATTGTGGGTATTGTCTTCCGTGTACAATAAGAAGAGCTTCTATCCTATCATCAGATATTCAAGATACTACTCCTTATCGTTATAAAAAATATGAAAACACTGTAGGGAGAGAAACATTAAACGCTTTAAAAATTGCTATCTTTGAGAATCAGCGTTCCAATCCAATTTCTCGTGTTCAATACTCGGGGCCTCTTGAAGTAGGAAGTTTAAAGAGATATGCACGTGTTTATTCTATCGGAATGTGTGAGATTGAGAAATTAATTAACGAGGTATAAAACGATGAACTACTTTGATACACATTGTCATGTAGATTTAGCTGAGGATCGAACGAGGATGGTTCAACAAATAAATCAGCAAAAGATATATACACTTGCGGTGACAAATTTACCATCATTATTTGAAAAAAATAAAGCGACTATTCTAGAAACAAAGTACCTCAAACATGCTTTGGGTTATCACCCAGAGTTAATTTTTCAGTTTCCTAATCAATTGAAAAAGTTCCAATCTCAGATAGGTAAAACGCGCTATATAGGTGAAGTGGGAATTGATGCTAGCAATCGGAACAAACAATCATTAGTCATTCAAATAGAAGTATTTGAAAAGATTCTACAGATGGCTACTAACGAATCTAATAAGATTTTTACAATCCATTCGAGAAAAGCTGAGAAAAAGGTTTTAGAACTCTTGAAGCAATATGAGGGTGGAAAGAAAATACTTCATTGGTTTCAGGGTGATGAGAGAGAGGTTGAAGAGGCCGTTAAGCTAGGGTGCTACTTCTCGTTCAACTCGAATATGCTATTAACTAAGAAAGGCAAATTACTGATGAAAAAAGTGCCTTTATCAAGAATCTTATTAGAATCAGATTTTCCTTTTACAGTTGAGAACTCTAGGGAATTACAACGGAGTTATTATCAATCAATTATTGATGGATTAGCAAAGGAGATTGGGATTGAAGCTAGTGCACTTGAGTCGCAACTACAAAAAAATCAATTTGATATATTAAATTGATTGTTAACAACTATTTTGTCAGGTTCGGAGGTTAAGTAGGAAAGGCTTGAAAAAACCTAAATGCTAAAGCAGACGGTTATCATGATATGCTGAGAAGGTTCGAGGACAAGTCAAAGTGTTAGCTAACTCGTGAGTTCCTCGGGCACTGACAAAAGTACACACCTAATAAATAAAGTCAAAAGAGACGTTAGGAGGAGTCTTTTGACTTTATTTATTGTGTTTTACGGAATAGAAGAGTTTTTTCGTCTAAAATTATTGATGTGCCAAGGCTAAGCATCTCGATTTCGTGCTAATTATTATCGAGAAACTAGCATGAATGTTTATTCTTCATTTGTTGGTAAAAATATTGAATAGTTATTTATAATTTTCTGAAGAATAAAATCAAATAATAAGTTACTTTCCAAATCCGTGCAGCGATCTAATTCCACCAAACCGTTTCTGTACAGACTCTTCTCGCCTTCCAAAATATAAATTGGTGGTACGGAAATTGATAATAGCTGAAGATTCAAAAAAGCTCTTGTTGTCCTTCCATTCCCATCTTGAAAAGGATGTATTACGGTCAATTTATGATGTAGTGAGCAAAATTCTTTAATCGAAGAACTGATATCGTCTTCGTTAACTTCTTTTAAACATTTATTTGATTCTTGACCGACTTGATAAACAGAAAGTCCAATTTTTTCAGGATCACTTGTTTTAACGCTAGTTCCGCTTATTCTAGCATTAGCTTCTCTAAAACATCCACCAGCTTCCGGAAATGGCGCACATTCATAAAATTTCCTATGCAAAGATAAAAATGAAAGGTATGAATCTCTCATAGGAACTTCATCAAATATCTGGTTATACATTAGATATTGTCCTATAACTTCGGATTCATTTGAAGTCAACTCACTTCTTACTGCCTTCACACCGTTAAGCCTTATTAAAGTCAGTATTTCACTAATTCTAGTGTCGCTAAGTGATCCGTTTTCAATACGATGATCATTTGTTATTACATATCGCAAGAAGTCAGTTTTTATTTTTTGAGGTGGCTTTATTTTTATAAACTGATAACTGTTTAATATTTGCTGGTATAAGATAGAATCACTGCTCAATCCTAATTCAGTCTTCTTTTTATTTGGTTTATATTTTTTTGACACCTTGCCAATGTCGATATCTCTCCAATTTAAAACACTAGATACTTTAATTAACATGGATTGAAAGCTAACACCAAATTTGACACTTAATTTAAGTACCTCATCCAAATCGGTTCTGCAAATTGGATTGAGTTTCAAAATATCTCTTAAAATAGAAGTAGGAACTAAAAATTCGCTAGCAAATTTATTAGCAAAAACTTCTATTCCAACAGTATCACCTGTTTTACAAAGAATGCTTTGATTATCTTTTAGGTGATGGCATAGCTCATGAGCTCCTGTAAATCTTTGTCTAGTAACTGGACGATTTTTATTTATTCCAACAAATGCAGGTTCATCATTTTCCGGTAATAAATAAAACCCTTCTAGTTTATCAAAGTCAACGATGCTATAAACAGCACCGCTTTCTTTTAAAACTTTGAAGGGATCAATAGGTAAATCACTCATATTTACTTCTCTACCAAAATAGCGAAAATGAGCTTTCTTGGCTAACGATTCTGGCGTATCAGAAGTTTCATATATATTAAAATTACAATTTAGCAAGCAAGTTTTCATTAGCACATCTCTTCAATATACTTTTTTTTGAAAGTTAATATTTTTTTTATCTCATGTTTGTCTTTGTCATTGATGTGTGAAAATGATCTTGCAAACCCGAGAGTGTCAACGTTAATATCGCTTCTGCTTTTTTCAACTAAATCTACAGCTTCAACACCAAATAGAATACAAAGCTTATTTTGAAGTTTTGAATCTAGATTATTAAAATCACTGAATTCAATATCTCTATATTCATCAAGGGAGATTGATAGCTGTTTAGCAATAAATTCAGGACTAAGTAATTGCTGTTCGCGTATTCGTTTAATTCTAGTTGCCATTTTACACACCTCCTTAATGATAATATACCATAGATTAAGGTATCAAGCATGGATAAACTTTGACAATTTTTTATTCTTTGGAAAAAATTAGACTATAAATATCTGTTTACAACTTTTCAGAATACACTTTTTTCTCTAAGGCTAAAACTCGTCAAATTATTGTTTTACGAATTTTATTTGAGATATTTATTCAATATAAAATTAAATTGAAAATTCTGTCTTAATTTATGTAACTCAAGAATAATTCTTACAATGTATCGTAATTGATAAAATCTTGATAATATTTATATCAGACTAAATTACTTGTGTTTTATTTATAAATGTAACCATAATTCTATTGTGAAAGTTTAACGGTCATTAAGAAAGTAAACGAGTATTAATGATACTTTTAAATTTTCTTGATACAAGTTTGATGAGGTCATTCTACTCAATAGTATTGTTTAATATCATCAAATCGGCTCGCGAGTAATTGACACCATCGCTTTCAAATAATTTGAAAGGTAATAAAATTTTTCGTGTCTTAATATCTCTAAATCGTTGCTATTAAAGCATTATGAAGCTGTTTTGAAAAATGGTTGGGCTAACCAGGTCTTAAGAAAGCTCGTAAAGCATCTCAATTCTCTAAGCGTTAATCGTTGTTATACCAACGATTTCAAGCACTTTCCATTCAGTTGGAAGGTGCTTTTTTATTGATCAAAACAGGTTAGTAGGCAGCGTCTAGTAATTGGAATGGCAACCCTTTTTTTGACAAAATTTATAAGGTGTCATGAAACCTTCCTGTTATTGCTCCGATTGCCCTTGAAAATGAGTCTCCTCGGATCTGATGCTTCTCGGCAGATGCTCAAGCTAAAA
>NZ_JBMHFB010000012.1:0-50626 GCF_049166715.1 Enterococcus infantis
GAATAGTGTGGTGGCGATAGCGGGAAGGATACACCTGTACCCATGTCGAACACAGAAGTTAAGCTTCTTAGCGCCGATTGTAGTGCCGGGTTGCCCGGTGTGAGAGTAGGACGTCGCCACGCTGTTTTTTATATCGATATGGGGGTTTAGCTCAGCTGGGAGAGCATCTGCCTTACAAGCAGAGGGTCAGCGGTTCGATCCCGTTAACCCCCATACGAGCCGTTAGCTCAGTTGGTAGAGCATCTGACTTTTAATCAGAGGGTCACAGGTTCGAGCCCTGTACGGCTCATTACAGCGTTGCGGGTGTGGCGGAATTGGCAGACGCACTAGATTTAGGATCTAGCGCCTACGGCGTGGGGGTTCAAGTCCCTTCACCCGCACCAAGCCGGCTTAGCTCAGTTGGTAGAGCATCTGATTTGTAATCAGAGGGTCGAGGGTTCAAATCCTTTAGCCGGCATTGCGTTGATGCGGAAATAGCTCAGTGGTAGAGCACCACCTTGCCAAGGTGGGGGTCGCGGGTTCGAACCCCGTTTTCCGCTTTTTTTAATGCCTAATGCCTCGTTAACGCCGGGGTGGCGGAACTGGCAGACGCACAGGACTTAAAATCCTGCGGTGAGTGATCACCGTACCGGTTCGATTCCGGTCCTCGGCATTAGATTTTATTATGCGCCCATAGCTCAACTGGATAGAGTGTTTGACTACGGATCAAAAGGTTAGGGGTTCGACTCCTCTTGGGCGCGTAGTTTTTTTATTATTTTAATTTAATACCGGGAAGTAGCTCAGCTTGGTAGAGCACTTGGTTTGGGACCAAGGGGTCGCAGGTTCGAATCCTGTCTTCCCGATCAAAGAAGACTGTTATAGTCTTCTTTTTTTGCCAATTTAAGCAGAGTAGTGAATTACGCTGACTTAGTTTGATGAAATCAAGGTTAGTTAGTATTTGAAATTTTTTTATCAATGACAAGCCGACGATCTTCCAATGATTTTTAAGGGAAGGTAGTCGGCTTTTAGGGTCTCATGATGATTCAATATTGTCACAGTTCCCTCATAGGTCAACGTGTTATGATTTGGGCACCAAAGGGCATTAAAGCCAACTTGGCCATTTTCAGAGATTGTTTGGCAAAGGGAATGCCGATAATCGTGAGGGTCAGTAGCAACGCACTAATCAGATGAGAAATTGCCAGCGGGATACCAGAAACAATCAGCCAAATGATATTCAATAACAAACTTGCACCATTTCCTCCATAGACGACTTCCTTACCAAAGGGAGCAAGGCCCAGACCTGCAAATTTGAAGCATTGCATTCCAATAGGGATTCCGATGATTGTTATGCTCCATAGACAGCCAGCTAAAAACCAACTGACAGCATTGATCAATCCGCCGAAAAGCATCCAAATTAGGTTTCCAAGACAACTCATAGATTTTTCCTTTCTTGTCGCAAGATACTTTTAGTATAACAGCTTTTTCAGATTGGCAGCAAAAGAACTGGGATGAATTTTGAATAAAAAAGGATCAGCTAATAACTAAAAACTACTTTTTTAATTGAGAATAGTTCTCAGCGGCTAATTTTTGTGTTATACTAAATCTAACGAGCGGTTCATTACTCCCCAAGTATAAACCTCGTGTGATTGATCTGTCTTTTTTTTGAATATTGGTTGAGAATAATTCTCAATCTGTATCAGTGCTGTCGATTCCCCTCGACAGCACTGTTTTTATAAGTTCAACTGGGCGTACTCTGCCCAAGTTGAACTATACTAGCCGACCTAAGGGAGGGTAGTTTCGAATTTAGAAGCTGGGCGTACTCTGCCCAAGTTGGACTATACTAGCTGACCCAAGGGAGGGTAGTTTCGAATTTAGAAACTAGGCGGATTCTGCCTAAGTTGAACTATACCAGCTGACTACAGGATGTCAGAAGTAATAAACGCTAGCTGAATTGGCTGATTACTATGCTTCTGTTATGCAGCTGACGCAGTCCTGCAAGGAGAATTTAGAAGTGAAGTTCTGCTCCCTAACGGCATTTCAAAAAAATACATATGGTAAAAATCTGGAAAAGGCATGGCCGCGTTTTGAAATATGTGCTACACTGTGGTCACATTCGAATAAGAAACATTTGGGGTGCTATAGAGCTGAGATTATACCCATTGAACCTGAAGCAGTTAGCACTGACGCAGGGAAATGTGCGGATCACAAAATTTTTGCCGTTTTCAGCACCCCATCGGAATTTTTCTGATGGGGTGCTTTGCTGTTTTTTAGCAAACGGTAAAAGTGTAAACACGTGTTGTCTTTTGAAAACGCGTGTTGTTCATCTGGCTGATTCTTGATTATAATTGGTGTTTTCCAGTCTGGCTATTGCCATTTTTTAAGGTAGGATCTGCTTCTTTTCCTAGGCCCCCTTCTTTGTTTCTTGATTTGAAACGCAGTCGGGGGCTTTTTGCTGTTCTTTTGGAGATAAGGCAGGGCAGTTTCCCGACTGCATAGAAGTAGCAGAGTATGACGGTGAATACGGATAACAAGGAGCGTGAAGTTAAAATGATGACATTTACACAAAAAGCACGGGCATATGCTGATCCTTATTGGGAGGGAAGCTTTGAGCATCCTTTTATTTTGGAATTAGCCAAAGGGACACTGGCACCGGAAATTTTCCGCTATTATCTTTTGCAGGATCGGTATTATTTGGAGCATTTCAGTAAGCTTTACCGATTGATTGGGGAAGCGGCTGAAGATAGCGAAGTGAGAGAATTGATGCTCGTAAACAGCCAGCATTTGGCTGAAGGGGAAATGGCAATTCGGGAAGCGTTTTTCAAGGAGCTGGGGATCACTGAAGAAGAAGTCGCTGCGACACCCGTAGCACCTGCTGCCTATAACTATGTCTCTCATATGTATCGACAACTGGCAGCAGGAACGCCGAATACCGCTTTTGCAGGGATGTTGCCTTGTCCATGGTTGTATCAAGAAATCGGTGAGCGCCTGATTGTGATGGGGTCGCCAAATCCGTTGTATCAGCGTTGGATTGCAACCTATGCCGGGGAGGAGGGGCGGGCAGCAGTAGCCAACGAACGGCGGATCTTGGACCGTTTATACGCAGCGGCACCCTCTGACGAACAGGAACAGATGTTGACAGCTTTCTATATTTCCAGCCAGATGGAATATCTGTTTTGGGAGATGGCGATGACTCTTGAAAGCTGGCCTCAGGGAGCAGCAATCGGTGCCATTGAACTGGCGTGAATGCTGTCAGTCAAGCCAAGCAAATTGATTGAGCTTATTATCAGAGAGCTGATGGAAAAGGAGTAGAAAATGACACAAGCAAATAAGATTCAAAAAATCACACTTTTGGCGCTGATGATTGCATTGGATGTGGTCTTGTCGCCAATTATGCGTATCGAAGGGATGGCACCTATGTCCAGTGTAATCAATATCATTGCTGGGGTGCTGCTAGGGCCTTTTTATGCTACGGTAATGGCAGCAATCTGTGGAGTTATCCGCATGACGATGTTGGGGATTCCACCATTGGCATTGACTGGTGCTGTCTTTGGCGCGTTTTTCGCCGGCTGGGGCTATCGGCTGACTGGTGGCCGGATCTGGGGTTCGATGATTGGCGAGGTTATCGGTACCGGTATCATCGGTTCGATTCTCTCTTACCCAGTCATGGTTTGGTTTACCGGCAGTGACCAGGGACTTTATTGGTTTATTTATACTCCTCGCTTTATTGGAGCAACCATCATCGGTTCAGCAATCGCCTTCTTCGTCTTATTTAAACTTAAAGAGACCCGCGTCTTTAAAAGAGTGCAAGCCCTTTTTTTGGTGAGTAATCATGAGTGGGCTTGAAAAAGCGCTGTTGCGGGATGTCGCAGCAGCTTGGCCAATAAAAAATTCGCCTCTCATCCAATGCATTACCAATGAAATCACCTGTGAATCAATGGCAAATGCTTTGTTGTATGTGGATGCCAAACCGGTGATGGCAGATGATATTCGGGAATTTGACGAGTTTTTTGCGCAAAACGATGGACTGTTGCTGAATTTGGGGCATATCACGGATGGCAAAGAACAAGCCTTACAGGCAGCGGCTCGTTATGGGAAAGCCACCGAAACACCAATCGTTGTCGATTTAGTTGGTGTGGCAGCTACACAACTACGGTATGATTTGGCGTGGCAGTTGTGGGAATCTGAGCCGCAAGTTATTAAAGGTAATTTGTCGGAAATGCGCCGTTTTTGTGGCTTGGCTAGTCGGGCCCGAGGTGTTGACGGTAGTATCGAGGATCAGGAAGTAGCGGCGTTACGGGAATTGGCGGCTGCTATGCAAAAAGTCTGTCAGCGTCGTCCATTGATATTGTTGGCCACTGGACCGGTAGATTTGGTTGTGACTGAAAAACGCCGATTGCAGCTGACTAATGGGGTAGTCCAGTTGGACCGCTTCACAGGGACTGGTGATATTGTCGGCAGCTTGATTGCGGCTTTATTGGGGGCAGGAAATGCACCGTTAGTCGCAACTGTTGCAGCAGTTAGTTATTTCAATTTATGCGGAGAAGCAGCGGCCCAAGTGACAGTAGCAAAGGGGTTAGGATTGGCTGCTTTTCGCCAAGAAACGCTAGATCGCTTGTCGTTGCTCATGTCAGATGAGCAATGGTGGCACGACATTCGCGGAGAGGAGCTTACATGATGGATTATCGCTTATATCTGGTAACAGGACGTTATGATTATTCCGACGAAAAATTTTTGAACATAATTAAAGAGGCCTGTCTAAATGGGGTGACTGTTGTTCAACTGCGGGAAAAAGAAGTTAGCACGCGGCGGTTTTACCAGTTGGCACTGGCGGTTAAAACCATCTGTGATCGTTACGAGGTCCCTTTGATTATCAATGATCGGCTGGATGTCTGTTTAGCAGTGGATGCGGCGGGACTTCATATCGGTGATGACGAATTACCGGTGGCCCTTTGCCGGCAATTGCTGGGGCCAGGAAAAATTTTGGGTGTTTCTGCCAAGACAGTAGACCGGGCACAAGAAGCCCAAAAAGAAGGCGCCGATTATTTGGGGGTGGGTGCGATTTATCCGACGACCACGAAAGTCGTAACCAAGCCGACATCTATGGAAGACCTACAGGACATCCTGCAAAAAACTACCCTCCCAGTAGTCGCTATTGGTGGTATCAACGAAGAACGGATCGCCGACTTTACTCAGGTGCCGATTAGCGGAATCTGTATGGTCTCCGAAATCATGCAAGCTGTGGATGTCCCAAGCAAAGTTCGCTGCCTTCGAGAGAAGATAGACCAGCTGACTGCATTGAGAAAATGAGGATTTTTGGTAAAGGTTTTCATGATTGTTTTCATCCTGTATACTTAGAAGTAACCAAATGGATGAAAAATAATGAAGCGAGATGAATTACGGCGGCTTAACGAATATTTATACAAAATAGCGAAAATTTTGAGAGATAGTTATTGACTTTTCAGACAATTCGCCGTAAACTTTACAACAACATCGATTATTAATCAGACTACGACAAGAAGAGTAGCGGCTGATGGGATTCAAAGAGAGCCTTTGGGTGGTGGAAAAAGGCAGTCCGGCAGCAGTGAAACACATCTTGGAGTCGATCTTCTGAAGTGTTCAGTAGGAAGATCCGGGTTGGCCCGATATCGCCGCGGTCATTGTTTGATGACTTGCTGAGACACGTTTTGTGAAAAGCGTGTGAAAAAAGGTGGAACCACGTTACCGACGTCCTTTGGTGAATTACCAAAGGGCGTTTTTTGCTATTTTCATGGAGATTAAGGTAACTTTTTGGATTGTCTGTTTTCGGGAAAGCACCGAAAACGCAGAGTTTTGGTTAAGGAGCAGGTGAAGTAGTAGACCCATTGCCATGAAAATATATTTTCAAGGAGATTAAGGCTACTTTTTGGATTGTCTGTTTTCGGGAAAGCGCCGAAAACTCAGAGTTTTGGTTAAGGAGCAGGTGAAGTAGTAGACCCATTGCCATGAAAATATATTTTCAAAAGGAGATCAGTACTGTTTTTTGGGGATTGTCTGTTTTCGGGAAAGCGCCGAAAACTAGGCAAAGAAAATCGGGAATGAACAAGAGGTCAGCATAGATTGTTGAGGAGGCTGTGAGATGGAATTAAAAGAAAATATCCTGCGAAAAGAAGAGAAGATTGCGCTGCGGCTGCGGGAATTGTTTGAGGAAAAAGGATATGGCTTTTTCCGATTGGCGAGTTTTGAAGAATACCATTTCTATTTGGAGCAAAAGAATTTTCTCTCTGGGGATGATGTCATCAAGTTTACCGGCAATGATGGGCGTTTGTTGGCCTTGAATCCAGATGTGACGCTTTCCATCGTGAAAAATACACCTTCGGGAGCCGCTCGTAAAGTGTATTACAACGAAAATGTCTATCGTCACAGCCGCAAAGATGACGAATACCGTCAGATCAATCAAGTTGGCATCGAGGTCATTGGAAAAGTGGTGCGAAAAACCGAGATTGAAGTGATTCTGTTAGCCTTGGAATCATTGGCTGAGATTGGGCAGGGGAAATTGGAACTGTCACATAGTGGTCTTATTGCGGCAATTTTGGATCTGTTTTCCGATCATCGCCGAGGGGCTGTCTTCAACCGTATCAAAAATAAAAACTTTCCGGAATTGGCGCAGTTGGCCGATGCTGATGGTGTACCTGAAGACCGGCGGGAACAGCTGATGGCATTGATGAAGCTTTCTGGTGATCTGTTTACCGAGTTGCCAAAAGCTGTGGCGGCGGCTAAAGGTTGGCCACAAGCCAGCAGTGCATTGCAGGAATTGGTGGCTGTGGCAGATGCTTTGGAAGAGGCATCCCGACCGGAAACTGTGCAGCTGCTGTTTGATCTTTCAACGGTTAACGACACCAATTATTATAGTGGCCTGATTTTCCAAGGCTTTATCGAAAATATTCCTCAAGCCTTGTTGTTTGGCGGACGCTACGATGGGTTGTTTGCAGCACTGGGCAAGACTCAGCAAGCGATTGGGTTTGGCATTCATCTGGACATGCTGGATCAAAATCGCGCCGATCAGGTGGGGATGCAGACGACTATGTTGAATGTGGCCTTGCCGAAGGGACGAATGGGGCAGTCGGTATATGAAATGTTCCGGGATGCTGGTTTGGTCACGGCCAATCTTTTGGATGATAGCCGCAAATTGGTCTTTGAAGATTGTGAAAACAATATTCGTTTCTTTTTGGTGAAACCTTCTGATGTGGCAAGCTATGTGGAGCATGGGGCAGCCGATATCGGGATTGTCGGTCGCGATATTTTATTGGAAACGGAAGCAGACGTTATCGACTTGCTGCGGTTTGGCTTGGGAATCTGCCGCATTGCCGTCGCTGGGCCCAAAGACTTTGTGATTGATCCTACGCGACCGTTAAAAGTGGCAACCAAGTATACCAACATTACTCGTAAATACTTTGGCGAACGTAGCCAACCGATTGAAACCATTTATCTAAACGGCTCCATTGAACTGGCGCCAATCGTTGGCTTGTCAGATGTCATTGTGGATATCGTGGAGACCGGCACGACACTGAAAGAAAATGATCTGGCGGTGCTGGAAGAAATTGATGAATCCAGTGCCCACCTGATTGTCAACCGTTCCTCTTGGCGCTTTAAAAAAGACGCTATCATCGACATTGTAAAGAAAGTGAGTGACGAAGCATGATCGAAATTTTTTCTATCAAAGACCAAACAATTGCTGAACTGACCCAAACGGACGCCGCTGAAACGGGCGATTACGCAGCGGTAGTACAAGAAATCATCGACACTGTTCGTCGTGACGGGGATGAGGCGTTGATTGACTACTCCGCAAAATTCGATGGGGCAACAGTTACGGCTCTGAAGGTTTCCGAAGCCGAGATTGCCGCTGCTTTGGAGCAAGTGGCACCTGATTTTTTGCGCGTCTTGGAGACGGCGAAAGCAAACATTGCCGAATTTCACGAAAAGCAGGTCACTCAAGGCTTTATGATGACCCGTAACGGCGCAGTGATGGGGCAGCGAGTAATTCCCTTAGCAAAGGTAGGAATCTACGTGCCAGGGGGAACTGCCGCTTATCCATCGACGGTGTTAATGAACGCGATTCCGGCAAAAATCGCCGGCGTGAAAAAAATCGTGCTGGTGACACCGCCTTTGAAAGACGGGTCTGTAAATCCGGCAATTTTGGCCGCTGCCAAAGTGGCAGGTGTTGATGAAATCTATCGCGTCGGTGGTGCCCAAGCCGTGGCAGCCCTCGCCTATGGGACAGAATCGGTGCCGAAAGTCGACAAGATTGTCGGTCCCGGCAACATTTACGTAGCAGCCGCCAAACGTTTGGTTTACGGCAAAGTGGATATTGATATGATTGCTGGGCCTAGTGATGTACTGATTGTGGCAGATAGCAGCGCCAATCCAGTAACTCTGGCAGCAGATATGCTCGCTCAAGCAGAACACGATGTGAACGCCCAAGCCATTTTGGTAACTACCGATGCGGCGATTGCCGAAAAAACCGCGGCGGAAGTTCAACGACAGACGGAGTTGTTGCCCCGTAAAGAAATCATCCGCCAGTCTTTGGATAACAACGGCAAGATTATTTTGGTAGATACGTTAGAACAGGCGTTAGCAGCAGCCAATGAAATTGCACCGGAGCATTTGGAACTCTGTGTGGCAGAACCGTTTGCTTGGTTGGACAAAGTGGAAAATGCAGGATCGGTCTTTTTGGGACACAACACTCCGGAAGTTCTGGGAGATTATCTGGCGGGACCCAATCATACGTTGCCAACCGAAGGAACTGCTCGTTTTTATTCACCTTTGTCTGTCGACGATTTTGTAAAACATTCCCAGTATTTGTATTACGGTAAAGCGGCGATGCAAGCAGCCGCTGACGATGTGATCTTGTTTGCGGAGACGGAAGGACTGGGAGGCCACGCCAACTCTATCCGCTTACGAAAGGGGGAGTGAGCGGATGAAATTTCTTGACCCTCGGATCACCCAGTTGGCCCCTTATGTTCCCGGTGAACAACCGCAAACCAACGATTTTATCAAACTAAATACCAATGAAAGTGCCTACCCGCCAGCACCAGGAGTAGTGGAAGCAGTCGAGGCTGCTGCCGGCAGACTGCAGTTGTATTCAGATCCTACCTGCCGCGACTTGTTAAGAGAGTTGGCAGATTATCTGGCTGTGCCGGCAACGAATTTGTTTGTTGGCAATGGCAGCGATGAAGTATTGGCCTTTTGTTTTCAAGGACTGATGGGTCAAGGTGTTGCGTATCCTGACATCACCTATGGCTTTTATCCAGTGTTCGCTCAGCTCTATGGATTGAAGGCACAAGTGATACCGCTGAGGGAAGATTTAAGTATTGAGTTGGCAGATTATGCTGACTTTAAAGGGACAATTGTTTTTGCCAATCCCAATGCGCCCACGAGTTTAGGACTGCCTGCTGCGGCCATCTTGGTACTGGTAGAAGCTGATCCAGAGCGGTTGGTGATTGTCGATGAAGCCTATGTGGAATTTGGCGGCCAAAGCATGATGCCTTATGTTAAGGAACATGCCAATCTCTTGGTAGTGGGCACTTTTTCAAAATCTTGGCAGTTAGCCGGTGCCAGACTAGGTTATGCAGTGGGGCAACCCGCATTAATTAACGAGCTAAATCGGATCAAGTTCAGTTTTAATCCTTATAGTGTCAATGCTATGACGCTGGCTGGCGGAATTGCTGCTTTGAAAGCTCGGGAGTATCACCAAGAGTGCTTGGCAAAAACCATTGCTACCCGAGAATGGACGGCGCAAGCTCTTGAAAATTTAGGCTTTACAGTATTGCCCTCTGAAACGAATTTTCTTTTTGTTAAGCACCCTATAGTTTCCGGAAAAGTGCTTTATCCGGCGCTAAAAGAACGCAATATTCTTGTACGCTGGTTCGATAAACCCCGTATCCAAGACTACCTGCGGATTACCATCGGCACACCGGAACAGATGGCGCAACTGCTAGCAACTTTGCAAGAGCTCGTAAACGAATAGGCTCAGAAAGTCGTGGTAGACACTGAAATCAGACCAACGACACATTAAAAGCCCCGATTTGAAAGGAGAGCATCATGAGAACAGCAACGATTACGCGAGATACATCGGAAACAAAAATCACTTGTACATTGAATATCGACGGTACCGGTCAACAAAAGATCAAAACCAAAATTGGTTTTTTGGATCACATGCTGGAATTATTTGCCCGTCATGGCCGTTTTGATTTGGAATTGGAATCTGACGGGGATGTTTGGGTGGATGGGCACCATACTGCCGAAGACATCGCCATCGTTTTGGGACGAGCTTTTTCTGAAGCGCTGGGAGATCGCCGCGGCATCCTTCGTTACGGCAGTATGATTTTACCGATGGACGAAACGCTGGTGATTGCCGCATTGGACATCAGTGGTCGTGGGATTGCCTGCTTGAACTTAGACATCCCTGCACAACGAATCGGGGATTTTGATACCGAGTTGGTTGAAGAGTTTTTCGTGGCTTTTGCGCGGGAGTTAGGAGCAGCGATCCATCTCCAACAACTGGCGGGAAAAAACAGTCACCATATTGTTGAAGCCTGTTTTAAAGGATTTGGGCGGGCGTTAGCCGATGCGACAGCCATCAATTTGGCCGCACCAGATGAAATTCCATCTACGAAGGGCACGATTTTATAAAAAACAGCTACCGTTTATAAGATGCGGAAGCTTTGACGAGGGGGAGCACAAATGATTGCTATCGTAGACTATGGTGTCGGGAATCTTTTCAGCCTGGCTAGTTCTTTGAAGATGTTAGGAATTCCAAGTGAAGTCACCGGGGATCCGGAAAAGTTAAAGGCTGCCGATGGGGTAATCCTGCCGGGAGTGGGGGCTTTTGGCGATGCTATCACTAAATTGAAAGAAAGCGGCTTGGATCAGACAGTCAAAGAACTAGCCGCCGAGGGTAAACCTCTTTTAGGGATTTGTCTGGGGATGCAGCTGTTGTTTGATTCCAGTGAAGAGTTTGGACACCATGAAGGTCTGGGACTCGTTTCCGGTCGCGTGGTTTCGATGGCGGAAGCCTTTGACAAAAAAGGAATTGATCTGAAGGTTCCACACATTGGCTGGAACCCAATCACGATTAAAAAAGATAGTCCTTTGTTGCGGTATATCAAGGAGCAAGATCAGTTTTATTATGTGCACAGTTTTTATGCGACGGATTGTGATGCCCATCTGGTTGCAGAAAGTGACTATGGAATTGCAGTGACGGGCATCGTGCAAAACGGCAATGTCTACGGTACCCAGTTTCACCCGGAAAAAAGCGGCCAGCGGGGGTTGGCACTACTCAAAGCATTTGCGGAGGTGACAGCATGATTATTTTACCGGCTATCGACTTATTGGATCGCAAAGTAGTCCGGCTTTATCAAGGAGATTATGAACAACAGCAAGTGTTCGGGGACGACCCGGTAGTATTTGCCGAAGAATTCCAGAAAAAGGGTGCGACTCATCTGCATTTGGTGGATTTGAATGGCGCCAAGGAAGGAACCAAAGTCCAGTTTGACATCGTGCGAAAAATCGTAGCGAAAACCGATCTGTTTGTGGAACTGGGGGGCGGTATCCGCAGTGAGCAGGACATTATTGATGTGCTGGATGCCGGGGTCAAGCGGGCGATTTTAGGAACGATTGCGCAAAAAGACCCGGCTTTTACCCGAGAAATGCTGAAGAAATACGGAGAGCAGATTGCCGTGGGGGTAGATGCCCGTGATGGTATGGTGGCAGTTGCCGGCTGGTTGGAAACTACGACGACGCGGGCCGATGAGTTTTGCCGACAATTAGGCGAATGGGGGTGCAAAACGATCATCTTCACCGATATCTCAAAAGACGGTACCGGAAAAGGGATTGATGTCGATTTGTACAAACAACTGAACAGTCTGGGCTTGAATATTGTTGCTTCCGGCGGAGTTTCGACGTTGGCAAATATCAAGGATCTGGCACAGGCTGATACGTATGGCGCGATTGTTGGAAAAGCGTTATATAGCGGCACGCTGAAATTGGAAGATTGCCTGGAAGCAGCAAAGGGGGCCAATGTATGATTTCAAAACGAATCATCCCTTGTCTGGATGTACGGGACGGTCGCGTGGTTAAGGGGGTCAACTTTGCAGGTGTCAAAGATGTGGCCGATCCAGTGGCAATGGCGAAAAAATACAACGAAGCTGGAGCAGACGAGCTAGTATTTTACGACATCACGGCCTCTCATGAAGCTCGAGGGATTTTTACTGATATTTTGCAAGATGTCGCTTCTCAAGTGTTCATTCCGCTAACTGTTGGTGGCGGGATTAATACGGTGGCAGACTTTGACCGGGTATTGAAATGCGGGGCCGACAAAGTCAGCGTCAATTCCGGTGCGGTGCGAGATCCGCAATTAATCAAAGCCGGCGCCGAACGCTACGGCTCTCAGTGTGTGGTCCTGTCAGTGGATATCAAAAAAGTTGGTGCAAGCTGGCATGTGTTTACCAAAGGTGGTCGGGAAGATACGGGTATGGATGCCTTGGAGTGGATCAAAAAAGGCGAAGCGCTAGGTGCCGGAGAATTGGTCATCAACAGTATGGATACCGATGGCGTTAAAAACGGGTTTGATCTGCCGCTCTTGAATGCTGTGTCAGCCATCACTGAACTGCCGATTGTGGCTTCTGGTGGTGCCGGCAAACTGGCGGATTTCAAGGAACTTTTTGAGAATCCGAAAATTGATGCGGGACTGGCGGCTTCCATCTTTCACTATGATGAAATCCCAATTCCAGAATTGAAGGCTTACATGCAAGCACAAGGTATTCCCACCCGGATCTGAAATCTGTGAGAAAGCAATGAAAGGAGCACCATTTATGAATATCGAAGAACTGAAATTCGACAGCCAGGGATTGATTCCTTGTGTGGTACAGGATTTTTATACAAACGAGGTCCTGACGGTGGCTTATATGAACAAAGAGAGTCTAAGTGCTACCTTGAAAGACCGCCAAATGACCTTTTACTCTCGTAGTCGCCAAGAACTTTGGCGTAAAGGAGCAACTAGCGGCAATACTCAGGAGCTGGTGGAACTTAAAGCGGATTGCGACAAGGACGCGTTGGTGGCCAAGGTCATAAAAGCTGGTCCTGCTTGCCACACTGGCGCAGAGTCCTGCTTTTTCAATGAGGTCTTTAAAGCGACAGACAAACAGGAATTTTCTGTACAAGACCTCTACGAACTAATCTTGGGTCGTAAATTGAATCCGCAGGAAAAAAGTTATACCAGTTACCTGTTTTCAAAAGGCAACGAGAAGATTCTGAAGAAAATTGGGGAAGAATCTACGGAAGTCGTCATCGGTGCAATGAAAGAAAGCAAAGAAGAAACTACTTACGAGATTGCTGATTTGATCTATCACCTGTTGGTTTTGATGGCCAACAACGAAATTTTGCCGGCAGAAGTCATGGCGGAATTATCCAAACGCCAAGTCGTCGACAAAAAAGTCAAACAAGAAACCATGAAGTGAGGTGACAGGATGTTTTATTCCAATGTCCATACCCATTCCACTTGGTGTGACGGGAAAAATACGTTGGCAGAGATGGCGCAGGCGGCTTTGGCAGCCAAGATGACAGACTTGGGTTTTACCTCTCATTCTTATGCGCCTTTTGACCCCGGGTGTATTGGTGTGACGGATGAAGCCGGTTATCAGCAGGCTGTCCGCCAGTTAGCAGAAGAACTCTCAGGAAAGCTCACCATAGCATGCGGATTGGAATGGGACTATTTCAGTCCGGCACCTGCAGGCGGTTACGACTATTTCATTGGCTCTGTTCATTATTTTACTCCTAGAGCAGGGGTCTATCGCAGTGTCGATGAAAGTCCGGAAACATTTCAGTGGACACTGGATAACTGGTTTGGCGGTGACTTTTTGAAAATGGCGGAAGATTATTATCAAGTGGTCCTCCGACATGTTACTGAGAATCGACCACTGATTGTGGGGCATTTTGATTTGATTACGAAGTTCGATGACACGCTGCATTACCTGACGCCGGAAAATCGCCGGCAATACCAGGAACTGTCTTTACAGGCGCTAGCTGAAATCACCAAGCAACTGGCGGTTTGGGAGGGGATGGTGGAAGTCAACACCGGCGGCATGAGTCGTGGCTGGCTTAAGCGGCCCTATCCAGACACCTATTTGCTGAAGGATTTGCAACAACGGCACACACCGGTAATCATCACCAGTGACAGTCACCAGACCGAGACCATTGCCTATCATTTCAAAGAAACTGCCGCACTCCTGCAAGAAGTTGGTTTTACGTCAGCAATGCAGCTAAAAGAGGGCCGCTTTCAAGACATCCCTTTGTGAGGTATGGACTGCGACCGGGAAAGCAAAAACGATAAAAAGACGAGTCACTTCCACTGTTTTTAATGGAAGCGGCCCGTCTTTTTATTGTGGCTCATGTTTAATCTTGTTTGCTTTAGCAGCTGGTGACAGAAAGATTGTCACCAGCTCATTGTTTAAATTTTAGTTGTCACTGGGATTATTCTGCGTCAAAGGTGATTTCGACATTGCCTTTGATTGCTTTAGTGTAAGGGCAAATACCTTCAGTTTCTTCCATGTATTTTTTGGTTTCTTCTTTTGAAAGCCCGTCAATATGACCGATGAGTTGGACAGCCAAGTGCAAGGTCGTGAAGTCGGGTAAATCTCCCAAAAGACTAACTTCTGCCCGGACGGTACGCTCTTTGTCTCCCAAACCGTCACGTTCCAATGGGAAGCTCATGGCACCGTTGAAACAAGCAGCTAAACCAGATGCAAAAAGCTCTTCAGGATTGGTATAGCCTTCTTTTTTTGTGCCACTGGTTTTGACATTCAAGTAGCCGGTAACAGATTCGCTTTCACCTTCGCGACCGCCGCGGTTGACAACAGTTGACAGAGACATTTTCTTTGACATAGATGATCCATCCTTTCGTTTTGCGGCAGAAGGCGAAAAAACGCCGTTTGCCGGTTCTGCTTATTCACTACATATCCACAGTATCACGAAGTTGGGTTTTACCCCAACCAACTTGCTTACAAAAAGATCGCTTTAAATATAGGGAATCCCCTAGTGAAGTTTTGCGCAAAAAAGCGCTACAATAAAATGAATGAGAATTATTCTCACAGATTGGCATAAGTGCGCATCGTAGTCAGAGTAAACTGCGCAGGAACGTTGCCGTTGGGAGGAATTGTGATGAAACGATTGGAACTGTCCCGCTCCCTGTATGATTTGGTAAAGGAATTTCCAGAGGTAAAGGAAATCATGGCAGGATTGGGCTTTGCTGATATCGGAAAACCGGGAATGCTGCAAACGGCGGGACGTTACATGACCATCCCAAAAGGTGCCCGTTTGAAAAAAATCCCTATGACTGAAATAACGGCCGCTTTTGAAGCCGCCGGGTTTGAATTGATCGAGTAATTGTGTGCCAGCTGCGGCTAAAGTAAAAGAAAAGGCGGGATGGGAATGGAACGTACGAAACAACAGCGACAAGAGCGGATCGTGGAGATCTTGTCTTTATTGCATGAAGGCGGTAATTTTGAAGAAGCCAAGCGTCTGTTTACCGAAGAATTCGACGGAGTGGATGTAACCGAGATCACTTCGGCGGAAAAAGCACTGATTCAAAGTGGCTTGCCGGCATCAGAAATTCAGCGGTTATGCAACATCCACGCGGCTGTTTTCAAAGGTGCTATTAATGAAATTCACCGCTCGAACTATGAACACGAGCAGCCAGGTCATCCAGTCCACACCTTGAAGTTGGAAAATCAAGTGCTACAATCGCTTTTGACAGATGAAATCGACGGCTTGATGGCTAAGATCCAAAAAGGTGATTGGTCGGTTAAAGAGCGATTGATGGCGGCATTGACGGACTTGGGGCAATTGGATAAACACTATGCCCGTAAGGAGACGTTGATCTTTTCTTACATGGAAAAATACGGCATTACGGCACCTCCTCAAGTCATGTGGGGGGTGGATGACGATATTCGCGACCAGCTGAAGGCGCTGAAAAGCTATTTGGAAAATGTGCGAGCGGCTTACAATCCTTTGTCTGAAAAATGGGCGGCTTTAAAAGAAGAAATTGAAGAGATGATCTTTAAAGAAGAAGAGATCATGGTTCCTATGACATTGGACGTTTTTAGTCTAAAGGATTGGGAAAAAATCGCAGAAGACAGCTTGGATATTGGCTTTGCATTTATTCCTGAACCATTGAAATGGAAAGCTTCTGATGACGCATTGGCCAAAGAAGCTGAACGGGAACCGGCACGATTGGCAGCAATCCAACAAGCCCGAGAGACCACAGATGGCATTGCTGCCGGCTTGACAGAAGGTGGAGTCTCAGAAGCAGTCTACGCCGAGGAGCACTACGACTGGCAGGAACAAACCTCTGCTGATACGGTGGTTTTCCCTACTGGTATCTTGAAATTGGAACAACTGCTGGCGATTTTCCAAACATTACCTGTGGATTTAACCTTTGTCGACAAAGATGAGCGCGTTCGTTTCTTCTCAGAAGGGAAAAAGCGGGTCTTTCCTCGCACGAAGTCTATTATTGGTCGAGAAGTCGTCAACTGCCATCCTCCGAAAAGTATGCACATCGTACAGAAAATCTTGGATGATTTCCGGAGCGGTGCCCGAGAAACCGCTGATTTTTGGATCGACATCATGGATCGCAAAATCTATATTCGCTATTTTGCGTTGCAAGATGAGGCCGGAGAATACATGGGCTGCTTAGAAGTTACGCAAGACATCACTGAGATTCAAAATATTCAAGGCCAGAACCGGTTGTTGGATCAGGAAAAAGGCGAACCAACTAACTAATAGCTGAATTTTAAGAACCCCGGACCATACTTACAGGTCTCGGGGTTCTTTTATTCCTATGAAACAGCTAAACAGATAACCAAAAAGGTGTTTGTTTAGGCTGTTTTGGTTTTATCTGGACAGTTCGACGGCACCCTTTATCCGGCTGCGAACCAACTTATCCAACTCAGTAACCGCTAATGTCAATAGTCCTGCCAGCAGAGCAATGCCCCATTCCAACAGGCTCATGTCGGTGGTATGAAAAGCTTGTTGCATCAAGGGCAGATAAGTCAGTAAAAGCTGCAACAGCAACATGATTCCGATGATGACGAAGGCCATTTTGTTGCTGAAGAAGGCTTTTGAGAAGGCAAAATCCTTGGTGCGGATGTTGAACAGGTAACAGATCTTACTCATGACGATGATATTTACCAGCATCGTACTGGCAGTCGTAGTATCTACCCCGCGACCCAATAGCCATTCATACGCCGTCAAACCGATTACCGCCAGCAAGACTGAGACATACGCCATTTGGATGATGTCGTGGCGATCCATCAAGGCAGTCCCGGTCTTTTTCGGTGGGCGATTCATGATACCTGCTTCTGCCGGTTCGAAGATGAAGGCAAATTGAATCGTGATGGCGGATACCATGTTGATCCAAAGCAGCTGAGTAGCAGCTAGTGGCATCTCTTTTTGCATCAGAATGGTGAAAGCAATGATTAATCCTTCCGCAAAAGATGTTGGCAGCAAGAATAAAATACTCTTCTTGATATTGTCGTAGATTCGTCGTCCTTCTCTGATTGCTGCGGCCATCGTAGCAAAGTTGTCATCGGCTAGAATCATATCTGCTGAGTCCTTGGCTACGTCGGTTCCTTTAATCCCCATAGCCACACCGATATCCGCCCGTTTCAGAGCGGGGGCATCGTTGACCCCGTCGCCGGTCATGGCAGTCACTTTAGCATCTGCTTGCAAGGCTTCAATGATCTCCAACTTGTTTTTTGGTGTGGTGCGGGCAAACACTTGGTGGGTTGCGGCGGCGCTGACTTTTTCCTGTTTTCCCAAAGTGTCCCATTGCGGGCCGGTGATGACTTGAATTCGCGGAGCCAACCCCAATTTTTCAGCGATGGTCTGAGCGGTCAGAGGGTGATCACCGGTAATCATTTTAACGGCCACGCCTGCTCGCCGCATTTCTTTAAGGGCACTGACGACTTCTTCTCGAGGTGGGTCGATAATCCCGGCAACGCCGAGAAAATTGATTCCTTGGCGTAGAAGTTCCGGCGTGATGGCAGTTATTTCTGTGGGGAGGTCTCGATAGCCGACTGCCACCACGCGTTTGCCTTGGGTGCTGAGTTGGGTGATTCTTTGTTCCCACGCTGCGGTGGCAAAATCAGGGTTAGAAGCTGTCGCCAGCGGCAGCAGTTTATCCGGTGAGCCTTTCATGAACAAACGTGTCTGCCCTTCAGTCGTGCGAACCAATTTAGCCATAAAACGGTATTCTGAATCGAAGGGCAGAAAATCCAATTCCTGGTTTTTCGGTCGTTGGGGGAAAGGAATCAGTTTGTAATACAATGTCAGAAATGAACCGTCTGTTGGTTCACCGTTGATTTGCCAAACACCGTTTTCGTAGGAAAGTTCAGTATCATTGGCTTCGTAAGCGGCTTCGACAAATAATGCCAGTTGGGCATCATGATGGGGAGTGTCGTCAGTCTTTTCCCTGCGCAATTCTCCTTCAGGGGCATAGCCGTTGCCCGTGACTTGGTAGCAGGTTTCGGCTAAATAAACATCGGTAACGGTCATTTCATTTTTGGTCAATGTACCGGTTTTATCGGTAGCAATCACGTCTACTGAGCCCAGCGTTTCGACAGCTGGCAGACTTTTGACGATGGTGTGCTTGGTTTTGGCCATGTCGCTGACCCCCATTGCCAAAATGACCGAAGTCGTGGCTGGCAAACCCTCAGGTATCGAACCGACAATCATGGTGACGACTGCCAGTGAAAGAGCCGAGACAGCATAGGTTCCGCCCAGCAATCCCAAGATAAAAAGCAGAATCGCCGCAGCTAATACAACATAAGACACCCCTTTGCCCAGATTATCAATCTGCTGCATCAGTGGAGAGCGCCGCTGAGTAACATTGGCGACTTCGGTGGAGATTTTCCCGATTTCAGTGTTTGCGGCGGTGGCGCTGACCACCCCCAGCCCCGACCCGTTGGTCACAGATGTGGAGGCAAAAGCCAGATTGGTGCGCTCCGCCAAGGGAGGATCACCAAAAAGTGGAGCCGTACTTTTTTCAACGGAGTCTGCTTCACCAGTCAGGGAAGCTTCTTCAATCCGCAGATTATCGACCGCCACGAGTCTTAAATCTGCGGGAACTTGATCTCCCGCCTCCAAAAAGACGACGTCGCCGGTAACTAAGTCCTCAGCGGGAATGTCGCACCGGGTGCCATCGCGGTAGACGGTGGCAATCGGTGTCAGCAGATTTTTGATCTGTTCTAAAGCGTCCGAGGCATTGGCTTCTTGGTAGTAACCGATAAAGGCATTGATGATGATCACCAAGGCAATGATCGCCGCATCTCCATAGTGGCCCATCAATAAGGTCAGAAAGGCAGCAATCATCAGAATATAGATAATCATATTGTGAAATTGGCGCAGGAACAGTTGCCATTTTGGTATTCGTTTGCTTTCCAAACGATTGGGACCCTCCTGCGCCAAGCGCCTGGCAGCTTCTTCGCTACTCAGGCCCTCCTCGAAATCCTCGTGACCGAATGTCTCTTGCAGTTCCTGTAAATTTTGCTGAATCAAATTTTTCATGTCATTTCCTCTTTCTTTCAAATTTAGCGAGTCTTAAGTAAAACACTGCCCGTCATGAAAAGCGTGGCTAGGCACCTTTTTCGGTATGCGAAAAAAGCACCTCACTTCACCGGCAACCGGGGCTGTGACGCACTGAAAGAAAGCTATTCCTTTTGGAAATAAGCAAGTTTATAGAAAAATTTTTTTGGCGACGTCTCCTCGGCGTCTTCGTCCATAAGGTCTTTCCACCTCCATATGATCAAAATCTGCAACATTGAGAGCAACAACTCGTAAAAAACAATCGTCATTTCTCCGTGACTCTAAAATAGCACAGAAAAACTTAAATCGTCAAATTGTTTTATTTAAATTGCTTTTTATGAAATAATAGCGAGTGAGAATACCTGGTTAGAAAGGTAAAAATAACTTAAACGAAAGGATGGGTTCTTTTTTCGGGGCTATTTTTCTGAGATAAAAGAAAGCAAAAATATTTTTCCTTGGGGCAAGCAAAAAGGGCAGTAATCATTCGATTTTACTTCGTTTTTTGCTTTTTTTTGACGGATAAAGCAGTCTGTGTTAACTGTTTCACTATCATAACGAATGATTTATAATCGCTGGGGGCATACGAAGCCTGCTCTGTTGGGAACTGTCATTTTTTTGGAAAGTATTCCTTGCAAAATGATGAGAGTTATAGGAAATGCCTCTCATTAAACTTTATAAATTATAACAAGATAAAAATGATAAAATAGGCTCGTATGCTAAAAAATGGTAATGGAGGATTTCTAATGATTGAAGTTATCAATCTGAAAAAAGTGTTCGATAACGGGTTCGAGGCACTGAAGTCGGTGAACTTCACCATCGAAAAAGGCGACCTCGTCTGTCTGCTTGGCCCTTCCGGTTGTGGGAAGTCCACGATCTTGAATATGATCGCTGGTTTGTTGACACCGACATCTGGAGACATCAAATTTTCTGGTAATTCTGTGGTCAAGACAGAACCAAAAGACCGTAATATCGGTTTTGTGTTCCAAAACTATGCGCTGTATCCTCATATGACGACGTTTGAAAATGTCATGTTTCCTCTGACTGTTGGTAAAAATAAAAAGACCAAAGAAGAAGCACAAGCAATCGCCGAAAAATATATGAAGCTTACCAACATTGAAGAATTGCGAGACAAAAAGCCCGGGACGCTTTCTGGTGGGCAACAACAGCGTGTCGCGATCACTCGTGCGCTGGTACAAAATCCAGAAGTATTGCTTTTGGATGAACCACTGAGTAACTTGGATGCTCGTCTGCGGCTGAAGATTCGTGAAGAAATCCGTCGTCTGGTAAAAGAGGTCGGAATCACGACCATCTTTGTTACCCACGACCAAGAAGAAGCACTTTCCATCAGTGACAAAATCATCTTGATGAATGAAGGGGTTGTCCAACAAGACGACGATCCGCAAAACTTGTACTTGGAACCAGCTAACCTGTTTGTTGCACAATTTATCGGAAATCCTATCATCAATATTCTGCCGGTAGAAGTTCGTGACGGCCAAATGCACTATGAAGCCTTCAGTGTTCCTGTCGACCGCTTTGTGGCAGAACGTTTCAAAGAAAACATGCCAGATGGCAACTATGTGTTGGGTATCCGCCCAGAAGATGTACTGCCAGTGGCCGGTGAAGGGGCGTTTGGCGCGACTGTTCACGGGGTAGAATTGATCGGGCGCGAACGAATCTTGAACTTTGAGATTGGTAGCCATCACTTGAAATCTATCGTCAGCATCGAAAATGAGATCCAAGAAGGAGCCGAGCTGACCTTTGACTTTGCCTATCAAAAGGCCTTTATCTTTAAAGAAGACGGGACTAGGATCTACTGATGTTCAAGAAGAACAACTACAACCCGGAAAACCAACCCAAAGCTTGGCTCTTCCTTCTGCCATCTTTGGTGATCATTTTGGTATTTTCCATCTATCCATTGATTCGTTCCTTTGCGATGAGTTTCCAAAAAGGCTCGCTGATCAATATGCGACCGGCGGGGCTGGAAAACTATGAAAAGATTTTAAGCGATCCAGTGTTTTGGCGGGCGTTGAAAAACACGGCATGGTATGCCTTTTTGACGGTGCCAATTGCATTGATTCTCGGTTTGGGAATTGCTTGGATCATCTTTGAAAAAGTGAAACACAAGAGCTTTTTTGAAACGATTTTCTTCATGCCTTATGTTACCAGTACGATTGCAATCGGGATTGTCTTCCGCTATTTCTTCAACGGTGACTACGGGATTATCAACTACGGGTTGAGTTTCTTTGGTATCAAAGGACTCAACTGGTTGGACAGTGTCGATCTTTCAATGCCGACACTGATTATCTTCGGAATCTGGAGCTCACTGGCCTTCAATATCATCATCTTGTTGGGAGGTCTGCGCAATATCGACGAAGAGCACTATAAGATTGCCAAGATGTTTGGTGCAACAGACGGCGAGATTTTCCGCCGCATCACCTTGCCGCAATTGATTCCGACGATGACTTTCTTATTGACGGTCAATATCATCGGTGCCTTCAAAGTGTACACCCAAGTGTATGCCTTGTTTGCCGGTCAACCTGGGATCGCCAAAAGTGCGGTTACCGCGGTGTACTACATTTACGACAAGTTCCATATCGCAGGACGTCCGGGCGTGGCTATGGCCGCAACAGTGGTCTTGTTCCTAGTGATTCTGGCTTGTACCTTTATCCAACGAAAAATCATCAAGAAAGTGGGGGAATAAGTCGTGAAACGAGTCGTAAATATCATCTGTATGATCTTTTTGATCGTGATGGCCATCATCACTGTTTTCCCATTCATCTATATGATCTTGGGGGGCTTGATGACCCGCTCGGAAGTGACCAGCATTCCGCCGACCATCATCCCGAAAAGCTTCCAGTTTTCAAACTTTATTGATGTCTTTGACAAAGCGCCTTTTGTCCGTTACTTCTTCAATACCGTGTTCGTCTCAGCAGTGACGACGATTGCGACATTGATTACAGCGGTGTTGGCTTCTTTTGCACTGACTAGTTTGGAATTCAAATTCAAAAAAGTGGTAATCGCGATTATGGTTTCTTTATTGATGGTGCCTTATGAGTCCATCATCTTTACAAACTTCAATACCGTCGCAAAGCTAGGCCTGTTAAACACCTATGCCGCGTTGATTATTCCTTTTTTGACCAGTATCTTCTATATCTATTATCTGAACAGCTATCTAAACGGGATTTCCCTGTCTTATTACAAAGCGGCTAAAATCGACGGCGCCAGTGATTTGGAATATATCCGGCGCATTTTGATCCCGATGATCAAACCAGCGCTGGTGACGGTAGGAATCTTGACCTTTATCTCTAGTTGGAATTCCTTCTTGTGGCCATTGTTGGTAACCAATGACAAAGACCACCGTCTATTGAACAACGGATTGTCTGCTTTCACCACTGAAAGCGGCAGTGACGTGCACCTGCAGTTGGCCGCAGCCACACTGACAGTCATTCCAATCTTGATCATCTACTTCGTGTTCCGCAAAGAAATCATCCGAGGGGTGGCAAAAAATGGAATCAAAGGCTAAAACTACCGTCACTTTTCACAGCGGTATCCTCACAATCGGCGGCACGGTCATCGAAGTCCGCTACGGGGATGCCCACATCTTTTTTGACTTTGGCACGGAATATCGTCCCGAACTGGGCTTAAAAGACGATCAGCTGTCTACGCTGTTGGACAATCGTTTGATCCCAGAGCTCAAAGATATTTATGATCCGCGCTTAGGTTATGAATACCAAGGACCAGCTGTGGCAGATTTTCAGCACACTGCTGTCTTCTTGTCTCACGCACATTTGGATCATTCTAAAATGATCAATTACTTGGATCCGGCGATTCCTCTGTATACATTGAAGGAAACCGATGCAATCTTGCGCTCCTTGAACCGCAATGGGGATTTCTTGATTCCTTCGCCGTTTGAAGCAGCCAACTTTACGCGGAACATGATTGGGCTAAACGCTGGTGATGTCGTTGAAATCGGTGAAATCACTGTGACGATTCTGCCGGTGGATCACGATGCTTATGGGGCGGCGGCACTGTTAATCCGCACCCCGGACAAGTTTCTGGTGTACACCGGTGATTTGCGTCTGCACGGCTATGATCGAAAGCTGACCCTTGATTTTTGTGAAAGAGCAAAAGGCTGTGATCTTTTGATGATGGAAGGCGTCAGTATCTCTTTTGACGACCGTCCGGAAGATCCTACTGAAACGATCAAGATTGTCAGCGAAGCAGACTTGGTACAGCAGTTGGTTCGTTTGGAAAACGAGAATCCGCAGCGGCAATTAACCTTCAATGGCTACCCGGCTAACGTGAAGCGTTTTGCTAAAATCGTTGAGTTGTCGCCACGAACAGTAGTATTGGAAGCCAACATGGCGGCTTTGTTACAAGAAGTTTTAGGGATCAATGCCAACTATTATTACGCAGATCCGACCCACCGGATTGAGGCATTGGCTGACGAATTAGAAATTCCACTGGCCGTCTTGTTAACAGACGATCACCAGTATTTGTGGCAGATAGTCGACGGTTTTGAAAACCTGCAGGCAGGCGGTATGTATTTCCATATCGACGCCCAGCCGTTGGGAGATTTTGACCCCGCCTATCAAGTCTTTTTGGATCTTTTGGCAAGCCTGGATGTGGAATTTGTACGATTGGCTTGCTCGGGTCATGCGTTTCCTGCTGATTTAGCAAAGATTATCGACATGATCCAACCGAAAACTTTGGTTCCAATCCATACTTTGAAACCGGAAAAACTGGTGAATCCGTATGGCGAAAGGATTCTTCCCACTCGTGGGGAGACAATCTCATAAAAACTTTTTTAAAGGAGAGTCAAAAATGAAGTTCAAAAAAATGGGTACTGTGATGTTGGCTGCAGCAGCGATGGTTGCATTAGCAGCTTGCGGCAACTCAGGCAATGACAGCAAAGGCAGCGATTCAAAAGGCGACGACAGCAAAATCGTCACTGAAATCACCAAGGATACTGAGATCACTTTCTGGCACGCAATGAACGGTGCACAAGAAGAAGCGTTGACAAAAATCACCGACGACTTCATGAAAGCAAATCCAAAGATCAAAGTTACTCTGCAAAACCAAGGTCAATACTCTGATATGCAAGCGAAAATCAACTCAACACTGCAATCACCAAAAGATCTGCCAACCATCACTCAAGCTTATCCAGGCTGGTTGTGGAATGCAGCGCAAGAAGACATGCTGGTAGACTTGAAACCATTCATGGACGACAAGACCATCGGCTGGGGCGAACAAGAAGCTATCCGCGAACCACTGTTGAAAGGTGCGGAAATTGACGGCAAGCAATACGGTATTCCATTCAACAAATCAACAGAAGCATTGGTTTACAATGCAGATATGCTGAAAAAATACGGCGTTGAAGTACCAACAACTATGGAAGAATTTGCTCAAGCATGTAAAGACATTTACGAAAAATCCAACCATGAAGTTGTCGGTGGTGGTTTTGACTCTCTGAACAACTACTACACGATCGGTATGGAAAACCAAGGCGTAGAATTCACCAAAGACCTTGATTTTGCTAGTGATGAATCCAAAGCAGTTATCGACTACTATTTGGAAGGCATCAAAGACGGTTCAATGCGTATCGCAGGCTCTGACAAATACTTGTCTGGCCCATTTGCCAATGAAAAAGTTGCTATGTTCGTTGGTTCAATCGCTGGTGAAGGCTATGTGAAGAGCGATACAGAAGGTAAATTCGAATATGGCGTAGCACCTCGTCCTGACAAGAAAAATATCCAACAAGGGACAGACGTTTACATGTTCTCAGAAGCAACTCCAGAGCAACAAACAGCAGCTTACCTGTTGTTGAAATATATGGCACAACCTGAAGTACAATTGTACTGGGCTGAAATGACTGGTTATATGCCAATCGTTGAATCAGTATTGGAATCTGATGAATACAAATCTTCTACAGAAACTAAAGTACCAGCTATCTTGGAAGAAGCAACAAAAGACTTGTTCGCATTGCCTGTAACTGAAAATGCAGACCCTGCTTACAACCAAGTTCGTACAATCATGGAAAACATCTTGTCTAATCCTGACGGCAAGACAGACGACTTGATCAAACAAGGCGTTTCTGAATTGGCAGACGCTTGGAACCAATAAGAGCCATTAAAAACAGCCAACACGCATTTTGCTTGTTGGCTGTTTTTTTGCGCTTAATGCAAACGACTGCTTGCTTAATGTCCGCCAGTTACTTTGATGCCTATGATACCTACCAGCAACAAACCGACAAACAGCCAAGTGACAGGTGCCAGTTTGTCATGGAAGAAAATGACACCAATAATAATTGAGCCAACTGCGCCGATACCCGTCCAAATTGGGTAAGAGAGGCTCATGGGGAGTGTTTTGATCGCTCTGGAGAGAAAGTAAAAGCTGGCAATCATGCCCAGTACACAATAAAGACTGTAATTCAGCTTACTGAAACCATTGCTTTGTTTCATCATCGTTGACCAGAAAACCTCCAAACCTCCTGCTAAAATCAAATCTAACCATGCCATCATCGATCATCCTTTCTTTCAGAGCCACGCCTATTTTAGGTGGCTTTTTTGAAATCCGCCTGTTGCTTTGCGGCGAAGGGAGCTGGCTTTTTCCATTCGAGACAAAATAAAAAAGAGGTAATCCATTCCTACTATGACCTGACGGAATGGATGGCCTCTTTGCGCTGCCCGGCAGCAGCGTGCATTGATTATTGATTTCCATGCTATTCTAGCACGTGGGATTTAAAAGTCAACTTGCGAGATTTTTGAAGAGAAAAACAGATAGGAAATTTGTGAGGGACAGTGTTTTTCTGTCGATTCACTTTTGAAATCGGTTCTTTTTTGTTAAGATGGCAGAGTGAGGAGAAGTGTCGCAACGGCTGCAAAACAGTCAGTTTGACGACAATAGCTCCAATTTGACGAAGAAGGACTGTTTTACATGAAATTGACGATATTGGCTACCAGTGATATGCACGGGTATGTCCTGCCGACGAACTATGCAGAGCCGGGACTGGATCTGCCTTTTGGCGCGGCAAAAGCGGCGACGAAAATGAAAGAACTGGTAGCAGCCAGCGGAACTGATCCGGTGATCAAAATCGAAAATGGGGATTTTATCCAGGGGTCGCCTTTGAGCTATTATGTGGCAAAACAGGCACAGCATACGGCGGCGGATCTAACGCAAGTCGTCAATCAGATGGGCTATGATGTGGGGATTTTGGGCAATCACGAGTTCAACTACGGCATGGATTATCTGCAACAAGCCATCGCAAGTTACAATCATCCGATCTTGGCAGCAAATGTCTTAGGTGCAAATGGCCGGCCTTTTTTTGGCCAGCCTTATGTGATATTAGAAAAAGGCGGTCTCAAAGTAGCGATTTTAGGTGTTGTAACCCAGTACATCCCTCATTGGGAACAGCCCGGAACAATCAAAGGTTTGCAGTTTAAAGGATTGGTAGAGACAGCCAAGCAATACGTACCGAAGCTGCGGGAATTGGCAGACGTCGTGGTGGTTGCGTATCATGGCGGCTTTGAGCGGGATTTAAAAACCGGTGAAGCGACTGAATTATTGACTGGAGAAAATGAAGGCTACCAGCTGCTTCAAGAAGTAAAAGGGATCGATGCGCTGGTAACTGGTCATCAACACCGGGAAATTGCGGCGGAAATCAACGGCGTGCCAGTGATCCAACCGGGACATCGAGGGGCATTTGTTGGCGAGATTCAGCTAGAGCTTGAACGAGATGCAAGTGGTGATGTACGCGTGATTGGTTCTACCGCCGCGATTCATAGCGTTACTGATTCAAAACCTGATGCAAAAATCATGGCTGCCGTGGAGCAGTTGAACCAGGATTTGGAAGTCTGGTTGGATCAACCGGTGGGAAAAGTCGAAGGAGATATGCGCATCACAGATCCCATGATGGCCCGCTTCCACGAACATCCGTATGTAGAATTCATCAATAAGGTCCAATTGTCAGCCAGTCAAGCCAAAGTATCCGGTACGGCGCTGTTCAACAACGAAGGCCGCGGCTTTGGGGAAACCATCACCATGCGAGACATCATCACCAATTATATTTATCCCAATACACTGGCAGTCTCTGAAATCAGTGGTAGCGATCTGCGGGCAGCTTTGGAACAAACGGCTGATTATCTTCAGTTGGCAGAAGGTGGCAAGCTGATCTTCAATCCGCGCTTTATCAAACCAAAACCGCAGTACTACAATTATGATATGTACGAAGGGGTCGACTACACCTTGGATTTGACTCGGCCTAAAGGAGAGCGAGTGACTCGGCTACAGTTTGAAGGTCACGATGTTACCGCTGACGAAAAGTTGGAAGTCGTAGTCAATCAGTACCGGGCAGTAGGCGGTGGCAATTATGCCATGTTCACACCGGAAAAAATCATTCGGGAAGTCCAAATCGACATGACCGAACTGATTGCCGACTATTTGCGGGAGCATCCAGTGCTCCAAGCGACCGTCAATAATAATTTTTTGGTGCTGCCGGAACAATGAGTATGAATTAGATAAACCTTGGGAATGTGACCTAAGTAATATCCGAGTGCTAAAGAGCAGATGTTTAACCCAAATGAATAAAAAATATGCGGATGGGAAAGATTTGTGACCAGCTTGATGTCTTAGTCCGAAGAGAAAACATACCCATACGTGTAAAGCGAAGTGAATTAGTCAGCTTTTGAAATTTTAGCAATGAAAAGCCGACGATCTTCCAATGACTTTAATGGAAGATCGTCGGCTTTTGCTTGCAACTCACGTTTGGTATTGTTCGGTTCGTAGGACGGTGACTCAACTTATGTCACATTCCCCTTTCCGGTGCTATGGTGCAAGGGAAAAATAATGGCAAGCTGAACAGACCATTCTAGTGCTGCAAACTAAAAAGCTGTGAATCAGCTGATAAGGCCACTACAAGAACTGCTCTTAGTAGTCGCCAGTTAGTCATTAAAAAACGGTCAAGAAACAACGTGAAAATTTCTGAAAATTGCGGATGATAAAGAATGAGTAAAACTAGCGTAAGATTTCTCTTACCTGACTGGCTTTTTAAGAACAATGTGGGTATACTTCCCTCCATGGAGTGAAACAACGGCTGGGAAAATGATCCGAGCCTTGGTGAAAGGAAGTGTAGACGTTGGATTGGCAGACGCTTTTTGCCCTGGTGGCAGAAAACTGCAACAAAGAGGTTCCGATTGAAGTCGATCATGAACTTTGTTATGTCTATCGAACGAAGAAAAAAGGGTTACCCTTCAGTAAAACGGTTACTGTCTGTCAAAAGACAGCATTCGCCCGCAATGAACTGACAGAGATCATCGATTTTCTGGACAGCCACGGGTATCGTGCGAAGATTACGCAGCAAGCATAAAAAAACGCCGAAGCTCATGCTATTGATGAGCTTCGGTGTTTTTTTGCTCTTAATAATGAGAAGTGTTCACAGCCTGTGGACAGATCAGCTAGCTCGGGAGGTTCGCAGTTGGCTGATGAGTAGATCACCGGCATATAACGCTACAGACAATAACAACAACAGCACAAAAGGCCCGCCAATATAAAGGCTTAAAAAGGCGGCAAAAGCTACCAAATTACCAAGCATTTTTTTAACCATGTTACGTCCTCTCTTTTCTTATAAACCGTACGTATGAATTTGCCAAATAAAGCACCTGACTTTTAAATGTGCAGGAGTATCTGATAGACAGTAATCAGTTGAAATCTTCCACTGGATCATATTGATAAGTAACAAATTCCATCTTATTAAAGCGGACATGCAGCGCATTGACTGCCAGTTCATAATCTTCCTCTGACAAGTTGCCTAAAAGTGTGACCGGATCGTCTTTGCCGTGATCAACGGTGTTGTCAAAAAGAGTTAGCGTCAGTGTCAGCAAGTTAGCCCCGCTATCAGTTGCGGAGAAAATTTCATTGGAAAGAGTGATTTTTAGGCGCTGATTGTCAAAGTCGATGATTGCATCAGCTTGTTGATATAGCGGGTCTGAGCCAGCTATCAGAAAAAATAAAGCCATCAATTCAGGGGATACGGTATCGGTCTGCCAACGTTTCAAAAGTTCCAAGTATCTTTGACTGTGAAGCTTATTTTTGAACATAGTGCTAACCTCCTGTCGTTTATTCCATTATAGCTCAGGCTATGAGGAAGCGGTAACAGGAGGCATCGGCACCACAATTTTTTTCAAAAAATGAGAGGGTCAGGCAGCACAATCCGCTGCATTTGGCTGGGAAATAGTGTCAGCATCGACCAACTCATTGGTAAGGGAGGCGGTGATTTCAGTCTGAGCAAGTTTAAATTGGGTCTGGTAGAGTTTGTGGTAAAGACCGGCTTGTGCCAATAATTCCTCGTGGCTGCCTTGTTCGACGATTGTCCCTTGATCCATAACGAGAATCTGATCGGCATTGGCAATCGTAGACAGACGGTGGGCGATAACGATGGCGGTGCGACCTTTCATCAGCTGATCCATGGCTTTTTGGACATAGTGTTCCGACAATGCATCCAAGGCAGCCGTCGCTTCATCTAAAATCAGAATCTGAGGATCTTTCAAGATAACTCGAGCAATGGCTAACCGTTGCTTTTCACCGCCGGAAAGCTTCACGCCCCGGTTGCCGACTGGCGTATCGTAGCCTTTCGGAAGTGTCACAATAAACTCGTGGATATAAGCCGCTTTGGCAGCCGCAACCAGTTCGTCATCGGTGGCCTCCGGTTTGGCATAAAGGAGATTTTCCCGGATGGTACTGTTGAAAAGAAAAGCTTCCTGGCTAACCATGCCAATCTTACGACGTAGTGTATCAAGAGGGAGCTGCGCGATATCGTTGCCGTCAATGGTGATGCGCCCGGCAGTTGGCGTATAGAGGCGGGGCAATAGGTTAGTGAGAGTTGACTTGCCGGCCCCAGATGGTCCCACGATGGCTGTCATCTGACCAGCAGGAAGAGTCAAGTCGATTCCTTGTAAAGCCGCACTTTGACCATAGCTAAAGTCGACTTCTTCAAAACGAATCTGGCCTTCTGAAATAGAGTCAGCCGCACTTGCAGGTGTCTTTATCTCACTGTCAAGAGGCCAGGTGGTCTCTGGTGTCAGATCCAGATACTCGAAGATCCGGTCAAATAGTGCAAAAGAGCGCATGAAATCTACTTGAATATTGGAAAGTTGCGTCACGGGATTATACATCCGGCCCAACAACGTGGCAAAAGTCAAAATGCCGCCAATGGTAATCTGATCTTTAGTCAGTAAGAAACCACCAACTAAATAAACCAGCATCGGGCCAATCGTTGTGAAGACGGACATTGCCATTCGAAACCAGCGGCCTGCCAGTGTTTCTTTGACCTGCAAGTGAGTGACTTCACTGTTCACTGTGACAAATTCATCGTAGGCTTTTTGTTCATTGGTAAAAAGCTTCATCAACAGGCTGCCGCCAGTACTGAGACTTTCTTGTACATGGGAGTTGAGCGTGCTCAGTTGTTTTTGGCTTTGAGAAGTGATCTGCCAGCGAAGCTTACCGACTTTTCGGGTCGGCAGAATAAACAGCGGGATAGTAGCGACACTGATCAATGCTAAGATTGGATTGAGGCCAAAGAGAGCCACTAAGCTAGTCGCTAAGACAAAAACGCTGGTGAGGGCATTGACGACAGTGGACTGGAAGACTTGTTGGATGCCGTCCACGTCACTGGTGAGACGAGTCAGGACTTCCCCTTCCTTCAGTCCGGCAAAAAAACTTTGCGGCATGTGTGTGAGCTTGCCGTAGATTTCATTTTTGATATTGAAGGTGATCTGCTTGGCAATCCAGGTGCTGAGGTAGCCCTGTGCTACTCCTAATAAATTGAGTAAAATCGTAGCCGACATGGATAAGCCGATGAAGATTGCCAGTAAACTCAGATCTTTTTGCGGCAGAGCCACATCAATGATTTTTTGCATCAGTAACGGAGGGACCAGTCCTAAAGCAGAGCTGGTGAGAATCAGTGCAATGACTGCGAAAAACCGCAGCGGATAAGGAGAGAAATAGCTTAAAATCCGAGTAACAAACGGCCAGGTCAATTTGGGCATTTTTTCAGGTTGTTGATCAAAACGCATACGAGCCATGGCGATTCCTCCTTTTATTCTTAAAGTGAGTGACTATCATTATTGTGAAGGACTATCCTGTAATAGACACCGATACGAAGTGTTTACTTTTGAATCGATTTTTAGGTGTCCGCAGAAAACGGTCCAATCAGCAGGGAATTCTCACTAGCAGCTGATTGTTGGTCCAACGCCCCATTTAGTTAGGTACCTATCTATTATAACTTGTTTGCTTGCTGTTGTAAATAGGAAGGTACCTAACTAATTGACCGGATTAAGGAAATCTTATACACTGGAAATAAATAGCAGATTTTGCTGATAATGGTCAGTTTAACTGAAAAAGAGACCAAAGGAGCGAAAATAAAATGGCAGAAGCAGAAGGAAGCAATCAGAAATTGTTAGACGCATTTTGGCAAATTAACCGACAAATCCGTAGAAGTATGGCTCAGTCAGAAGAAGCAGCTGGGGAAAAGAGAGCACAAGATAAACTTGCGCCGGGGCAAGAACGACTATTACGGCTGTTGCTGCGCCACGATGGAATCAGTCAAAAAGAACTGGCGGAACGTATGAGAATTCGACCGGCGTCATTAAGTGAAGTCCTCACCAAGTTGGAACAAAAACAACTAGTTACCAAAGAACAGGATCCTGATGATCGCAGACGCAATCGCTATCAGCTGACAGAAGTTGGTAAAAAAGCTGCTGAAGAGCTGCAAAAAGAGCGCCAAGATCAAGGGGCAGCCTTTTTTGATATTTTGAGTTTATCGGAAAGACAAGAGTTGGCTCAATTATTAGCCAAGCTAAATCAGGAAAAAGTCGATGAACGGTACTTGTAAAGTGGACAGTGAAGAAAAGCAGCTTGCGAATTCTTTGTTATAAAAGGTGTCGACTAGCTACTCAAAGCAGGTGTGGTAGACGAGCTTTGCGGAGAGCCTTGTTGAAAACAGCTGATGGTCTAGATTTCCAATACTGGGTCTCGTATAATAAGGGTAGAAAATAACATGAAGAGGTAAAAAATGATTGGATTTCTTTACGCTTTTATCATCATCTTAGCAAACACAATCGGCGCGATTTCAGGGATGGGCGGTGGCGTGATCATCAAGCCGGTCTTCGATGCCATCGGAGCCGACTCGGTGCCGGCTATCACCTTTTATTCGACAGTGGCAGTGTTTACCATGTCGATTGTATCTACGCTGCGGCAGCGGAAAAATATGACGATTGATTACAAGAAAGCTGGTTTGATTTCCATTGGTGCTGTTTCTGGCGGAATTTTAGGAAATTTGGCATTTGAAGGCCTGTTAAAACTTGTAGCAGCAGAAGAGACGGTACAGCTGACCCAGATTGTAATTACGGTTTTAACGATTGCTTTTGCCTGGCTGGTTTCTGATGGACGGCGAAATCTCGATTTAAAAAAGACTCCGTGGTATATCGTGGCTGGTGGGATTCTAGGATTTTTGGCTAGTTTTTTAGGAATCGGTGGCGGCCCAATCAATGTGGCACTGCTGATGCTGTGTTTTGGCATGGAAATCAAAGCTGCGACAGTTTATTCGATTATTACGATCTTTTGTTCCCAACTGGCGAAAATAGTGACGATAGCTGCTACCCTCGGGTTTGAACGGTATGATTTGACGATGCTGTTTTATATCATTCCGGCGGCGATTGTCGGTGGGTTTATGGGGGCTACTTTTAGTGGAATCCTCTCGGCAAAAAAAGTACGGATTATTTATCAGGTAGTACTGATTTTCGTATTGGCGATAAATATTTTTAATGGCATTGGAGTCTTTTTAGGCTGGCAAAAGTAAGTCTGATTTGGCAATTGCTCAGAAACAGGAAATAAGAAAGGGAGGCAACTATGAAGAGAACACTGATTTTAATACTGGGAGCAACGATTCTTTTGGGGGCAGCCGGCTGTTCAGACAATAAGACTACCGGCAGCAGTCAGTCTGACAGCGCAGCAGCTTCCACTACAGAAGGTGTGACAGTAGCGACGAGTAGTGCTGCTACTGATCAGGAAGACACTACTGCCTCTGTTGCGTCATCATCGGCAAGCTCAGATTCGTCTCAGATGACTTCAAAAGATACGGCTGTTTCAGAGGTGCTGGATCAAAAAGTCGATTATACGCAAGCTGTCGCTAAGTTTAGAAAACTATACCCCGCTGCAGCAATCCACGAGTTAGAGTGGGAAGCACAAGGCTTGTATCAAGGACAAAAAACCAAGCGCTTCAAGATTGAAGGGGAAGATGCCAAGGGTGAATACGAAGTGACTATTGATGCTGTGGCAGATACAGTTCACCATCAATCAGATTTAGAGGATGACGGCGATAACGACGATTGGCAAGAAGACCAATTGCCGATAGATGAGGTCATTACTATGGAAGCTGCAGCTGAAGTAGCTGATAAGTACGGGGCAGAGGGTTATTCTCTGGTGAAAATCGAACTAGATGAAGATGACGGGTATGTGATTTGGAGTGTTAAATTCAACAAAGACCGTCACTGGCAGGATGTCAAAATTGATGCCAAGACCGGAGAATACCTGCGAACTGTCGCCGACGATCACGATTAAATCTGACCTATCCGCAAATCAGAGGTACCGGGGGCCACACTACAAGCAGGCTCCCGGTATTTTTGTGGAATAAACAGTTTCTTGACCAACGGACTTACAAAAAGTAAAAAAAGCAGTTTTCAAAGGTTTTTTGTTATACTCTAGGAGGGGGTGGAAGTCATGAATAAAAAGCGCAAACGCCGCTTGATGAAGGTGGATAACCGCGTATTATTGCCGTTATCAGAAGAGTTCGTTGCAGAAAACGGGCTGGCGGAAGATTCCATCCTGGAAGTGGACGAAGAACTTCTGGCTAAGGCAATCAAACAATTGACTCAAGAAGACATTTTGAATGATGTCTTGCGGCGTGTAATGGATGAGGATTCGACAGAGGAGGAAAGATAGAATGGAAATTAGACAAGCCACAAAGGCAGATTATCCAGCAATCTATGACTTGGTTCAGCAAGCCTTCAAAACGGCTCAGGTGTCAGACGGCACGGAGCAGGAGTTTGTCGAAGAGCTGCGAAAGGGGTCAGGTTTCTTACCGGAATTGGAATTTGTTGCAGAAGACAAAGGGAAGCTGATCGGTCATGTGATGCTGACCAAACGAGGAATTGAAACGACTGAAGGCGAGCATGGCGTCTTATTGCTGGCACCGTTGTCAGTGGCTTTTGATTATCGCAATCAGGGAATCGGCGGCAAACTCATGCAGGCGGCTTTTGACAAGGCGCTGACACTAGAGCATTCAGCAGTTTTTCTTGTAGGCAATCCTGATTATTATAAGCGCTACGGGTTCCAATCGGCGGCTGATCTGGGGATCGCCAATGGTTCTGAGATTCCTGATGAGTTTATTTTGGGAATCCAACTGGTGCCGGATGCGTTAAAAGAAGTAACCGGAACATTATATATCGAATAAATCGCAAAGCTCAAGCAGCGGCTGTGACAACAAAGTAGCCGCTCGATTCATAAAAAGACAGAGAGAAAGGATAGTGAACCGGCTATGCCGAAGACACGAATTGAAGCATTTACCGATGCAGTGATTGCCATTGTGATGACATTATTAGTTTTAGAATTGAGAGAGCCAGCCAATGATACTTGGCAAGCTTTTGAAGGAACTGGCCACCAGTTTTTTATCTATTTAATCAGCTTTGTTTCGTTGGCGGTCTATTGGAACAACCATCATCACCTGTTTAATATCGTAAAAAAAGTCGATGGTTGGGTTTTGTGGGCCAATAATCTGTTTATTTTAATGATGAGTTTGTTTCCCTTTGCTACCGACTGGGTGGTAGACTATCCTACCTCATTGGCGCCTCAGATTTTGTATGGCGGAGTGATCTTTGGTGCTGATTTGGGCTATTTGCTTCTGGGAGTGGCGCTCGTACGCTGCAATGGTAAAAATTCGGCAATTGGACGGCTCTTCCAAAACTACCGGAAAATGAAAATTACATTGTTCATGAATGTGCTGGCATTGCTCTGTGGTTGGTTAATCCATCCAGTCGCTGTACTGGTAGTAAACGGCTTGATGCTTTTGATGTGGTTTATTCCGGAAAAACAAATTGAGCAATTCATCCATCGTGGGGAGCACGAGTAAAAGCGAGGGGAAAGCAGATGTTCAACCAACAATTTGACGCACTGAAGTTGACTGTCATCGAGTTGCCGGTGGAGATTGAAGCCGGAATTCCAGTGTATCGGGGCTTTATTCGGGAATTGCCTTTTTTGGCAGCAGAAGCTCACTCGGTGCAAGCTTTGTATCGGAACTTACTGGAAGTCTATCAGGAATACGCCGAAGAACAGCTGGCAACGCAAATCGAGGAAGAAAATGAAGAAGATGCTATGACCTCGTCTTTGTTGTCCTATGAAGACTTGCTGAAATATTACGACGGTGAAAGCTTTGATGGATTTGAACACGGGAATGACGATAGTAAGCCATGAGGGTCAGTTATACTGGCCAGTTAAGAGAAATTTTTTTCGATAATGTGCAAGCAACTCATCAAGCTCTAGAATAAATTCAAATGACCAGTCGCGTCTGCGGAAAAATGCAGATGCGACTGGTCATTTTGATACGATAAATTTATAAAGCTTTGCTAAAAAGAAGAATTCCCTGCAAAAATCACGCCATTCAAATAGTGAGTTCACGAAATTGTATGTTACCTGCAGATCACCAAATCAAGTAGAGAATTTGTTTGGATTAAAGGAAGTGTTCTTCGCTAGTAAGAGGCGATAATCTTAGTTGCATTTTATGCACCTTTAAGTCTTTTTCATAAGCGACGGTGTCAAAAATAGTGAAGCCTAATAGCTGCCAAAAAACAAGAGCAGCTCTATTTTCAGTCAGTACAGCCAATTCAATTTCTTTATAGCCGGCAACAATCGAGCGGTTAATGAGCGCTCTTACGATCTGTTTGCCAAACCCTTGACCATGTTCTTTTACTAATAGTAGTCCTAGATAAACGCTGTCAGCTGTTTTGTAACCGGTCAAATAGTCTAAAATTGCTACCGCCTGTTGCTGACAGTAAATCACTTCTAAGTGCTTATTTTCTGGCAAAATGTTGGTGGGCCGTTGCTGTAAATCAGCAAGGAGTGATTCTTCGTCGAAAATCGTTTTTGATAATGCCAGGTAAGGTCTATTTGCGTTAAAAATTGTGAGCACATCAGCATTTAGCAATGGATTATAGGGTAAATAATCTAACATCGGAGCCCCCTTCTATCTGCCCATGAAACAAAGGCGTATCTTTTCCATGGGAATCAGCACAATGCCTCAGTAATTTCTTCGTGGCAGCATCCATAGGGCCGGCTACTGTCACGAGTGCTATGGCGAAGTGACTTATTCTTCAATCAACAGCGCTTTGATGCCGAAGCCGGCTAAGATTCGAGCGGCAGTGTAGGTGTTGAGGCCCTTGCGGAAAGTCAGATAAACTGGACGGTCACGAGGAATCTCATTGATTCGGTCTCGCAGGTCATTCAATGGAATGTTGGCGGTCGCTTCGATGCTGCCGCTTTTTGGCTTGTCTGATTCACGAACATCCAGGAAGTACGCATTTTGCAAATCATCTGCTGGAATATCGGCAAGGGCAATTGTTTCGGCAACTTTGGTGAATTGGTTGATCCCCACATAACCGGCGATATTCAATACGTCACGGGAAGATGCGTATGGCGGTGAGTAAGGAAATTCCAAATCTGGTAAGTCGAAAATCGTCAGACCACCAGTGATCGCAACAGAGAGCTCACCGATACGTTTATCGACACCTTGTTCGCCCACAGCTTGGCCTCCCAGAATTTTACCTGTAGCAGCGTCAAAGATCAGTTTCAAGTTCAGCCGTTTGGCACCAGGATAGAAATACGCGTGATCAAAAGGCGTGATGAACACGGTCTTGTAGTCGGTGATACCGGCTGCTTGCAGCATGTGTTCGGTTAAGCCAGTGTAGCTAGCTGTGTAGTCAAAAATCTTGCCGACACCAGTCCCGAGATATCCCCGGTAGTGGAGGCTGTCATCACCATTGACGATGTCTGCCAGTAGGTGGCCTTGCCGATTTGCCGCGCTGGAAAGCATGCTCGGTGTAGGTAAGCCAGTCACGATACTGGTGGTTTCGATGACATCGCCAATCGCATAGATGTCCGGCAGGTTGGTACGCAGTTGATCGTCTACTGGAATCTGGCCGTTTTCATTGAGCTTGATGCCGGCTGCCGCTGCTACTTCATTGTTGGGGGTGACACCAGTTGCAAAAAGAATCATATCCGTGTTCACTGTAGTGCCATCTGTCAGCTGCAGCAAATGACCTTTTTCGGAAATCTCAGAAACTGTCGCATTCAGATGGACAGCAACCCCTTTTGCCAACAAGTGGTCATAAATCAGGTCGGCAATTTCAGCATCGTAAGGAAAAGCCACTTGAGGCAGCTGTTCAATCAAAGTGACTGCCAGACCGCGTTCCTGCATGTTTTCTGCCATTTCTAAACCAGCAACCCCAGCACCTAGAATTGTAACTGTTTTAGGATCGTGGCTGTTTAGATAGTCCATAATCGCATCTGCGTTTGTGACATTTCGCAAAACAAAGCCGTTTTCAGCTGCCTCAGCGCCGAGAATTTCCGGCAGTGTTGGCCGCGCGCCGGTAGCTAAGACCAACTTGTCGTAAGCTTCAGTGCGCAAAGTGTTGTCGGTAAGATTTTTGACAGTAACTGTTTTGGCCTCAGGATCAATAGCGGTCACTTCATGACGAGTGAAGACGTCAATGTTGTTTTTTTCCTTTAACTGCGCCGGAGTCCGTTCAATCAGGCTGGCCCGATCCGTAATTACGCCGCCGAGATAGTATGGCAAGGCACAACTGGCGTAGGAAATATCCGCCCCTCTTTCAAACAAAGTGATTTCATGTTTTTCATTTAACCGGCGCAACCGTGTAGCAAATGAAGGTCCTCCGGCAACACCGCCGATAACGATAATTTTCATAACAGACAGCTCCTCTTGTATTGGGTCTATAGATCGTTCAACTTGGATTCTCAACAAGAAAACACAAGTTGTTTTTCTGCCTCGATAGTAACGCGAAGTCTAGGAGGTGGCAAAGAAAACGTCTCGCGTAAAAGGGATTGAAAAAAAGTGGCAGCTTCAGCTGAGATTGGCGGCAGATTAGGGGATTTTTATGTGGGGAATGTTCCTTTTTAATTGAGAGTCATTCTCATTTGAGCTGAGGTCTGTTATACTAAAAAATGTGAGGCGATGAGGATAAAACCGCTTACGGAATTAGTGATGGCTGACGAACAGAAACTGATTACGAGCGGATCCGGTTGAATTATGTTAAGCACAGAAACCGGGATCACTCAAGCAAAGCTGGTAAGTTATGTTGAAAAACATCTAAGTCGCTGCCGTTTCGGTAAAGACAAACCGACATGTAAAAAATGTCCGGTTGAGGGTTATCGACCAGATTATCGAGAAAAAAAGCGAAAAATTTTGAGTTGTTCAGGCCCCCGCATATTGTACCACCGGTCATTTCCCAGTCTGAGGCATTTGCTGCGAGGGTGTAAACCGGTGCCGACAGAATGTGGGAATGTTTTGAAAGCGACTGCAACAATCAAGGAGGCATATAGGAATTGAAATTACTGTACATTATTTTGGGGGCAATCACTCTGGCACTAGGGACACTGGGAATCTTTCTGCCATTTCTACCGACGACCGTTTTTTATCTGCTGACGGGCTTTTTCTGGCTCCGTAGCTCAGAGAAACTGCATCAGCGTTTTGTCAACTCAGCGACGTATAAACAATATGTGGAGGAGCCGTTGGTAAAGAAAAAAATTACCAATAAAGGCATGGTGCGGATGTTTACAATGATGGCAGTCGTCTTTGCACTGCCGGGAATTCTGGTGGATAATACGCCGATGCGGATCTGTCTGGTGCTGGTCTATGTCGCCCATGTTATCGGGCTGACTTGGTACCTGAGGATTAAAAAAGGCAAAGTGACCATTGAGAAAGTAGGCGGGATACAAGAATGATCGACAAACGTTTATTTGAATTTACTGACAAGAAGCCGCTGATTTTGTTAGTGGCTTTCCGTTTGGGGCAGTTAGGCTTGTCTATCGGGATGTGGTTATTGCTTGCCTGGAGCGTTTCAGGCTTAATGACCGGTAATCTGCCGCAACAAGGACCGTGGTTTTTGGCCGGTGGTATTTTAATGGGGGTAGCGGGAAAGGCCCTTCTGCATTATTTGATGGAACAGCAGTTGTTTGACTCTTCGGCACGTTTGCGCCTCAGTTTACGCCAGCAAGTAATGGAAAAAGCCTTTCGTTTGGGAGATAGCGAAGACCAATTGGCGCCGTCTGTTTTATCTCAGTTAGCCGTAGACGGCATCGAACAAATCGAAATCTATTATGCTAGATTTTTACCACAACTGTTTTATTGTCTTTTGGCGTCACTGATAATCTTTTTCACCTTGCTGCAATTTGCTTGGCAGCCGGCTGTTGTCTTATTGATAGGAATTCCGTTGATTCCGATTGTCATCATGGCAGTCATGAAAATCGCCAAAAAAATTCTCAGCAAATACTGGGGGGATTATACGAATCTCGGCACGCGTTTTTATGAAAACTTGCAGGGCTTTCGAGTACTGAAAGCTTTTGATTATGATGAAATCAAAGAAAAAGAAATGGTCAAAGAAGCAGAAGGATTCCGCAAGATTACCATGAGTCTATTGTCGATGCAGTTGAATTCCATTACAATCATGGATCTGATCAGCTACGGTGGTGCCGGACTGGGAATTGGTTTTGCGCTTAAAGCCTACGCTGCAAGACAGACGGATTTACTGGGCTTATTGGTCTTTTTATTGCTGAGTGCAGAAGTCTTTATTCCCATGCGACAGCTGGGTTCCCTTTTTCACGTCGCGATGAACGGAATCAGTGGAGTCAGCCGTCTTTTTAACTATCTGGAACTTCCCGAGCAGGTGTATGGCGACGAAACGTTGGCCGAGCCTTTGACAGAGATTCGCGGAGTGGGACTGCAGTTTTCTTATGATGGACAGCAGCCAGCTGTATCCGCTATTGATCTAACCTTAACAAAGGGTAGCTTTACAGCTTTTGTTGGCGGCTCCGGCAGTGGGAAAAGTACGCTGGGGCGACTTTTGGCCGGACGCTTTGGAAATTGGCAAGGAGAATTGCTGTGGAACGGCCGCGAGCTGACCGCCTTCACGAGGGCGACGTTGCGGGATAAAGCAGTCATTATTGATAGCCATACGTATTTGTATCCTACGACAATCAAAGAAAATCTGCTCTTGGGCCTCTCGGAAGCTGGTCGTACCGAGCTTTCTGCTAATCCAATTGAGCTGGAAGCGCGTTTGTGGCAAGCTTTGGAACAAGTTTCCCTGGCAGCTGAGGTGAAAAAAATGCCCCAACAGTTGGAAACGCCATTGACCGAAAACGGCGGCAACCTTTCCGGGGGACAGCGGCAAAGACTGTTGGTCGCTCAAGGGCTGCTGCGGGAGGCTGATTTTTATCTATTTGATGAAATCACTTCCGGAGTGGATGCTGTCAGTGAGGAACAACTGCTGTTGACCATCCGCCAGTTGGCTAAAGACAAAGTGGTGCTCTTTATTTCCCATCGTCTTTACAATGTGCTGGCTGCAGATCGGGTGTTTGTCTTGAATAACGGATTGTTGCAAGAACAAGGGACGCCGACACAGCTGCAAGAAGCGGCTGGGTTCTTCAAGGATTATTTTGCACAGGAACAAGCCGTGTTGGGAGGTGCAGCGACATATGAAAAGTGAAGGGAAATTATTAAGCTGGCTGCTGCATTTTGTGGCACCACTGAAAGGCCGGATGCTGTTGGCCGTTCTATTAGGCATCATCAGCAATCTGTCGGTAGTGGCAATTCCTGTGATTGGCTTTTATCAAGGCTGGCAGTTGTTCAATCATCAGCCGGTTTCCTTGACCGCAACGATCTGGGTCTTACTTGCTTTGGGGATTTTACGAGGAGTCACGCGATATGGTGAACAGTATTGCAATCACGATATTGCTTTTCGATTACTGGCGTTGTTGCGCCAGCAAATTTTTCACCAACTGCGAAAATTAGGGCCGGCTCGACTAGTCAGCATCAAAAGCGGCGATTTTATTACCGCAGTGACTTCAGATGTGGAAGCACTGGAAGTCTTTTTCGCCCACACAGTCTCACCGTTTTTTATCTTTATCGGGACAACCGTAGCTACTGTGGGATTTCTGGGAAGTCAGGCCTGGCAGCTGGAGCTGCTCTTGTTAGTGGCGCTGTGTATGGTTGGCTTGGTGATTCCGCTGTGGGGGTATCGTCGCTATCAAGCCGTTGCGGATCAACAGCACGCGTTCTTTACTGAGTTGAATCAGCAGGTGACTGAAAGCATTCAGAGCCTGGCGACGATTCAGCAGTTTGATTTGGGAGCCGAGCGGTTGGAAAAATTAACTACAGCCGGCGAGCAGCTCAATGATTCCTATCGTAAAAAATTGCGTCAGGGAACTCAGCTGGCAGTATCCGGAGAAACGGTCATGATGGCCACAGCAGTCTTGATGTTCTTATTGGGTGTAGCGCTGAATTTGGCGCCACAAATTATCGGACTCAGCGTGATTTTGACCCTCAGCAGCTTTGGGCCGGCGTTTTCTATGAATGGCTTGGGAGCAGCTTTACTGACGACCTTCGCCAGTGGTCGTCGGCTTTACGATTTATTCCAGGAAGAACCGCAAGTGGTCTTTCCAACACAAGAGCCAGTGACTGGGGCAACTACTTTTACAGAAGTTGCTTTTCAACAAGTGACTTTCCGGTATCCCGATGGCGCAAAGCCGATTTTGTCAAATATTGATTTGACCTTGAGCCCGGGACAAACGGTGGGAATCAGCGGGCCTTCAGGAATCGGGAAGAGTACACTGATCAAATTACTGATGCGCTATTGGGATCCTGAGAGGGGCAACTTGCTTTTGAATCAGCGTTCGCTGCGGCGTTTTACGGAAAGTTCTCTGCATCAGACAGAAGGATTTTTCGAACAAACCACCTTCTTGTTTGAAGATACCGTCGCCAATAATATCCGCTTGGGTAAAGCTGCCGCAACTATGGCAGAAATTCAAGCAGCCGCACAAAAGGCCGCAATCCATGAGTGGATTAGCCATTTGCCCCAGGGCTACGATACTCCAATCGGCGGTTTGGCTCGCAGCTTGTCTGATGGAGAGCGTCAACGCATCGGCTTGGCCCGGCTCTTTTTACATGATGCGCCGCTGTTGTTGTTGGATGAGCCGACTAGCAATCTAGATTATTTAAATGAACTGGCAATTTTGGAGACAATCCAGAATTTTGAAGACAAAGCCATTCTACTTGTTTCCCATCGTGACACCACATTGGCAGCTGCCGATGATATCTTCACACTGGAACAAGGCCGTCTGCAGCTTCGTTGAAGGGTTACAGAAAACAGAAACAAAGAAATTTTGACACAAAAAGATCAGTCTTCCTGTAAAAGAATAGCGATCCGCACTGATTTCGATAAGAAGTATCGAAATCAACGGCGCTCTTCTTTTACGTGGGAGGCTTTTTTTTTAGCTGTTAAAGGACTGTAAAAAGTCAGAGTACCATGCGTTTTGCGATACTGAGAATTTCTTATTGGTAGCAACCTTTGCAGAGCGTATAATTTTAGACAGCAGCTGTTTCAACTGGCTCGTGTCTTGAAGAAAGTCGATGTTGAATGGCGGGAAAATGAGGGCAGCCTCAAAGTAAAAACGAAAACGCGATTATTTTGTGGGTGCCCAGTGCAAAATGCTGAAATGACTGGAAGGAACCCCGCAACAGTAAATAAAAGCAAGGAGGGCGCCTGTATGAGACGGATCACCTATACACGCCGCATGATCTTGGAAAAGACCAAACGCTTTATTATTCAAAACGGCTTTGAAAAGCTGACTGTCCGTAATTTGGCGTTCTATATGAATATGAGTACACAGCCGATTTATAAGCAGTTTGGCTCTATTCAGGGCTTGCAAGATGCTTTGGTGAAAGACTTTTTTCAAAGATTGGCAAACGGCATCAGTCTGGAAAATCTTGAACCAGAGCAGCTATTTGAAGAATATGCCTACTACTTTGTCCACTGGGTCCGTAAAGATTATCACTGGTTTTCGCAATTGTTTCTCTCGGAAAACCGCAATGAGGAAACAACTAAAAAGCTCAGACAAACCTCTTGTCGTCATTTTCAAAAACTGTGGGAACGCGGGTCAGCTTCACTGCCGGAAACTACGCTGCGCTTGGAGCAGCTCCATGATAATTACCTGTATGTGCTGATTGGCGCTGCCGTGATGACAGGAGCCCGGGTGGATAAAGCGCAGTTTTGTACAGCTTTGCGGCCCTTGATTGCAACAGCCTTTCAAGGAGAATTGCTTCAGTTGGAAAGTGTCTGAACTATCTAGGATAGAGAAGCTATGAAATCTGAAAGATTAGAAACAAAAAGAGAAGGTGCTGTGGCAATCCTTCTGTCAAAGTTCGCAGCCGGGACAGGACCCTGAGTATATGAAAGCCAGCGTTTAAAATTTTAACACTAAAAAGCCAAGTCACCTCCACAGTTTAATGGAAGTGACTTGGCTTTTCATTGCAGCTCACTTTTGACAGTATTCGCTTTGGAAAACGGGACAGGATTAGTTGGTCTCCTGGTCTCGCTGTTGATGGTTCAGATCCACCAGCTTGTTGACTAGCGCCATTTTTTGTAAGATTGTCTGACAAATTTCATCAATCTGGCTGCCGACAGAATAATCCGCAGGCGCGATAAAATCGACACGTCGATTGGTGAGGAGGCTTGTGACCCGCTCTTTTTCAGTGTAGACAGCGATGGACTGACCACCATTGACTTTCACCAGTTTCATACAAGGAACATCCGTCATCCCGTCTCCGATATAGATCATATTGCGAAAAGGAATGCGGCGATTACGGTCTTCAACAAATTCATTTAACTGTTCGTCATCGTTCATCGGTAAAACCCCTTTGTTGATGCGAAACAGAAATTGGGTTTTATTGGTGTAATTGACCGTGAGGGCGGGCCAGTCGGCAGCACCCGTCTCATCATAGTGGAACTCGCAGGCGTAGATTTTTTTGAACTCGCTATGAATCGCCGTGCCTTCGATGATCTCAGTCAAGCCACTGGAAATGATGTAGTGTTCGATTTCCAAGCCTAAGCTGGCTCCCAGCTCGTTCATCCGGGAAAACCACGTATCGACACCGGCAAAGAGTTGGACATCTTTACCCAGCTCAACGAAATCTTTGCGCCGGATGGGAAGACCCTCAGCTTTGGCAGATTTAATCATGTAATACATATAGGAAATAATCCGATCCATTTTCTCATTTTCGGCGACTTTGGCCACCTCTTTCCAAAATGACGGGGCATCTACACCCAACTCGGGAATAAAGGAATATTCCTGCATATCTTTGGTACACAATGTCCGGTCAAAATCATACATAAAAGCGACAATCGGTTTTTTCATCAGTCAGCACATCCTTTGTTTAGCAATTGATAATATTCCGCAGTTCAAGACGCGGTGAATCTGTTGTGTTTCAGCGTTACCATTATACCCATAAAATAGGTAGGAAATGAAGCTGCAGGACTGAAACCGACGGGATAACAGGGAAAAGTTGGCCTAGAAGGAAGCAACTGTGGAAAAGCACCGAACTTTAAATAAATTAAATAATAACTGTTTTGCCGAATTATGAAAATATTCGAAAATAGAGAGTTACTATTCTTTTAATAAATATGATCCAAATGCTTGCAATCCATGAAAATAAGCGTATACTGACACAGTGTCACATGACGCGGCGTCATTTTCATAAAATGACAATCATGCAAAGTTGGGAGGAACCGATATGCCTAAGGAAACTTTTTTTCATTTGACAGATGAAAAGAAGAGCCGGATCATGAGCGCTGCCAAAAAAGAATTTTCCCGTGTTCCTTTGAGTGAAGCCTCAATTGCCAGGATCATCAAAGATGCGGAAATTCCCCGGGGGAGTTTCTACCAGTATTTTGAAGACAAAGAAGACTTGTACTTCTATTATTTTCAAAGTATGCGGCGAAATTCGCAGCAGGAATTGCAACAAGCGATGCAAGAAGCGGCCGGCGACTTATTTAAAGGGATTGAGATCTACTTTTACAAGTTGGTAAAAGAAGTGCTTCATGGCGACAATGCGGCGTTTTATAAGAACTTGTTCATGAATATGGACTATCGTTCGTTTCATAAAGTTGCCCCCCACATGAATCGAAACGGTCATCACCACGACCACCATCATGGCCCGCTTTCGCAAAAAGATGCGCAGGCATTTTACGAAACGATTGATCTTTCCCGATTGAAAGTTGCTAATCAGGAAGAGCTGGCACTGCTGCTCAAGATGCTAATGCATTTGGTTTTCTCGACAATCGCAGAAGATTACCGCCGCTTGATGGGAACAACAGAGCAAGACACTGGCAAGGCCATTCATGATTTCGATTTGAAATTGAGTTGGCTGAAAAACGGCGCTTTAAAAGAGCCCGACGAAAAATCTAATGAGCAAGGAAGGTATGAGCCGTGAAATTATTCAAATACCTGGGAAAATACTGGTATGCCATCGTAGCAGCACTGATCCTTTTGGGGATCCAGGCTCGCAGCGACTTGACGCTGCCGAGCATTACGTCGGATATCGTTGACGTCGGGATCCAACAAGGCGGGCTGGAACAAGTTGCCCCGGATTCTATCCGCGAATCCACTCTCTCGGCCATCGAATTGTTCATGACCGATGAAGAAAAAGATACAATCAAAGACAACTACAAAAAGACTACTGAAAAAGTCGATGGTAAAGAAGTCGCAGTCTACGAACTGCACTTGCAAAAAGGCATGACCAAAGAGAAGTTATCGAAAATCTTTGAATTGCCGATGACTATGCTGGCAACGTCTCAAACAAAAGATGCCAAAGAAGCTTCTGCCAGCAAAGAGATTCTTGACACCTATCAAAAGATGGGAACGGATGGCAAAAAAGCCCAAGAACTTGGCAACGAAGCCAAAGAATTAGGCGAACAAGCCAAAACAGCCGGTGCCGATGCCCAAACTGCAGCAGCAGCCGGTGACATGGCAACAGCCCAAGCCAAAGGTGCTGAAGCCCAAGAATTAGGGGAACAAGCCCAAGCAAAAGGCAATGAAGCTCAAACATTGGCTGATCAAATTCAAAAAACCAATGACGAAATGCCGGCTAAAGTCGCCGCTGCCCGTAAAGAAACGACGGACAGTCTTGGGGACATGGGGACTGACTCCATGAAAACAGTAGGTATCCAATTGACTTTGGCTGAATACAAAGCATTGGACAAAGATACCAAACAGATTCAAACCGATTACATGATTAAAAAAGGTGCGGAAATGTTGAAACTGACCTTGATCTCTGCTGTTGCAGCGATTTTGGTAGGGTTGATTGCTGCATTGGTTTCTTCTGCAGTGGGTCGTAACCTGCGGCTGGGACAATTCGATCAAATCTTGAAATTCTCAAATTCCGAGATGGAAAAATTCTCACCAGCTTCTCTGATTACCCGCAGTACCAACGATATTCAACAGATCCAAATGGGTCTGGTGATGACCATCCGGATGGTGCTGTACGCGCCAATCTTAGGGTTTGGTGGGGTTTACGAAGTTTACAAGACGGGGACTGGTATGGGCTGGATCGTAGGCCTGGCAGTTGCGATGGTTTTGGCATTGGTCTTGACCTTGCTGGCCTTTACAATGCCGAAATTCAAGAGCTTGCAAAAACTGGTAGACCGGGTCAACTTGGTCTCCCGCGAAATCATCACGGGGCTGCCGGTTATTCGGGCCTTCTCTCGTGAAAAATACGAAGAAAAACGCTTTGATGGTGCAAACACTGATTTGATGAAAACCCAGTTGTTTGTCAACCGGGCGATGTCCATCATGATGCCAATCATGATGCTGTTAATGAACGGTATCTCTGTGTTAATCGTCTGGATTGGCGGTCACAACATGGAAGCCGGTCAGCTGCAAGTCGGGGATATGATGGCTTTCATCACTTACACGATGCAGATTGTTATGGCGTTCATGATGTTGTCTATGGTTTCAATCATCTTACCACGGGCGAACGTTTCCGCTAACCGGGTAGACGAAGTATTGAAAACCAAACCGACTATCACTGATCCAAAAGATCCGCAAGACGATCATGACTTTGAAGGAAAAGTTACTTTTGAAGGTGTGACTTTCCGTTATCCAGATGCTGATGAAGATGTCTTGCATCACATCAACTTCACCGCTAAACCGGGAGAAACGACGGCTTTGATCGGATCTACCGGTTCTGGTAAATCGACAGTAGTCAATTTGATTCCACGATTGTTTGACGTGACGACTGGGCGCATCACCATTGATGGCGTTGATATCCGTCAGATGAGCCTGCACAAACTGCATGAACTCATCGGATTTGTGCCGCAAAAAGGCGTACTCTTCTCCGGAGATATCACATCCAACATCAAGTTTGGGAACGTTGATGGCATTTCAGATGAACAGATGAAAAAAGCAGCAGAAATCGCGCAAGCCGAAGAATTCATCAAGTCAAATGAAGACGGCTATGATCGTGCTATTTCTCAAGGCGGGACCAACGTTTCCGGTGGTCAAAAGCAACGTTTGTCAATCGCTCGGGCACTGGCTAAAGATCCGAAGATTTTGATCTTCGACGATTCACTGTCTGCTTTGGATAACAAAACAGATGTAGCGCTGCGTCGGGCACTAGCAGAAAATGTCAAAGAAATCACCCAAATCATCGTGGCTCAAAAGATTTCAACAATCCTCCACGCCGATAACATCATCGTCTTGAATGAAGGTCGGATCGTGGCGCAAGGGACTCACGAAGAGTTAATGGCGACTTCACCAGTTTATCAAGAAATAGCTTCTTCCCAGTTGAGCAATGCCGAATTAGGTCTGGAAGCAGAATAGGGGGGCGCAGAAAATGGCAGAAAATACACAAAAACAACCACGTGGCGGCCGCGGACCAATGGGCGGCGGCATGGGTGGCGGCGAAAAAGCCAAAGATTTCAAAGGAACCATTAAAAAGTTAGTTTCTTACATGGCCAATTATAAAATCGCCGTCTTGTTCGTTATGATCTTTGCGGCAGCATCGACTGTCTTCAATATCTGGGGACCAAAGATTTTGTCCAAAGCCATCACTGAACTTTTCACCGGCCTGATGAAGAAGTATGAAGGCACCGGCGGAATCAATTTTGATAAGATCGGTCAAACGCTGGTATTCTTGCTGGCGTTGTACCTGATTGCTTCTTTGTTCGGAGTGATGCAAGGTTGGATCATGTCCACAGTCACTCAAAAGATTACCTATCGGATGCGAAAAGAAATTTCCGAAAAGATCAACCGGATGCCGATGAACTATTTTGAAAGTCGGACCACCGGTGAAGTCTTGTCACGAATTACCAATGATGTGGACACGCTGGGACAATCGTTGAACCAGTCTGTGACACAGTTGATCACCTCCACGTTTACCATTGTAGGGGTTATCGTGATGATGCTGTCGATTTCCGTACAAATGACAGGTATCTCCGTTTTGATCGTACCCATTTCCTTAGTTTTGATCCTGTTCGTTGTGAAGTTCTCACAAAAACACTTCGCTACTCAACAAAAATTCTTGGGGATTATCAATGGTCAAGTAGAAGAAACTGTTGGCGGGTACAATATCGTTCATTTGTTCAATGACGAAGAAAATGCATTGAATACATTTAAAGAACAAAATGAAGTTCTGTATAAATCTGCTTGGAAATCACAATTTCTCTCAGGTTTGATGCAACCAATCATGAACTTTGTCGGTAACTTGGGTTATGTGGCAGTTGCGATTATCGGTGGGATCATGGCCTTCAACGGGACAATTACCGTCGGGGACATTCAAGCCTTTATCCAATATGTCCGCAACCTGACACAACCAATCGCACAGTTGGCACAAGTTTCCAACATGCTGCAATCCATGGCAGCCGCAGCTGAACGTGTCTTTGAATTCCTCGGTGAAGAAGAAGAAGCCCAAACCGTTGAAAATCCGGTTAAACTGGATCATGTAGAGGGCATGGTAGACTTTGAACACGTTCACTTTGGATACTCTCCAGACAAAATCATCATCAATGACTTCAGCTCTCATGTGGATCCGGGTCAAATGGTGGCAATCGTCGGCCCTACCGGAGCGGGTAAAACCACGATGGTGAAACTGTTGATGCGTTTTTACGATGTCAATTCCGGTGCCATCAAAATTGATGGACACGATATCAGAGACTTTAACCGCGCCGATTTGCGTAAAAATATCGGGATGGTACTGCAAGACACTTGGCTGTTCAAAGGCACCATCATGGACAACTTGCGTTACGGGAATTTGGATGCCACAGACGAAGAAGTCTATGAAGCCGCCAAAGCTGCCCACGTCCATCACTTTATCAAGAGCTTGCCTGGCGGTTACAACATGGAACTGAACGAAGAGTCCTCCAATATTTCCCAAGGTCAAAAGCAGTTGTTGACCATTGCCCGGGCAATTTTGGCAGACAAACCGATCTTGATCCTGGATGAAGCTACCTCTTCTGTCGATACCCGTACAGAGGTCTTGATCCAACAAGCCATGAATAACTTAATGGCTGGCCGCACATCCTTTGTTATCGCTCACCGTTTGTCGACAATCAAAGATGCTGACAAGATCTTGTACATGCAAGACGGAGATATCAAAGAACAAGGAACCCACGAAGAATTGCTGGCTCAAAACGGTTACTATGCCGCTTTGTACAATTCTCAATTTGAAGAATTAGCTGGCTGATTTAAAAAAAGCAGTGACATCGTCTTGTTATAGACGGTGTCGCTGCTTTTTTTGGTTCTACAATATTTAGTGTTGGTGGAAAATCTCCGATTTTCTTCCAACACTTTTTTTGTATGCAAAGTATAGAAAAAGAGATACCCAAATTGATAGAATGAAGTCGACTAAAACACACTCACCAAG